>CAYRAC010000086.1:0-10591 GCA_964422045.1 uncultured Steroidobacteraceae bacterium | reverse complement strand
TGGCAGTCACGCTAACTTTGTGATTAATTTCTGTCAAATTCTTTTTGACCCGAAATCGTGTGAATTGCAACCGGGAGCCACCATGAGAGTGTCCGATGATCGCTATACCAGAGATCGGCAGCGCCTCGATCTCGCGCTGCGCTTGATTCGCCACGAGGCTCGCACGTTTACCATTCGTCAATGGGCGGGCCTGAGCGACGATCGCATTCGCAAACTGTATCGCAGCTACGTCTTGAACCAGGATGTTGGGCACGTAGCACGTCATCGCGGCAAGTCGCCGCGGCAGGCGGCATTTTTTTTCCGCAACCCCGAACTCAATTTTCAGTCGGCGCAACTGGCCAGCCTGTTCGTGATGTACGGATTATTGGCGCGCGGCCATGCCGGACTCGAGCCGCGCTACCGCGTCGGCTCGCTCGAATCAGGCGCTCTGCTGTGCCAGGCCTATGAGGCCTACCTCGCGCTGCATGCACCGGCGCGCATTTCCTTTGAACACGCCTGGTTCTTGCTGCTGGCGCTCGCACGCCGCGACGAAGTCGGAATTTCGCGCTGCGCGATCTGCGGCGGCATGCGTTTGCGCGACCTGCTGGCGAAACACAAGCTCGCCTGCGCCACGTGCGGTCCCGCCGACGTGCCGGATTCGGGGCCAGCCAATGAGAGTCACGTCGCTACTGCGGTAGATTCATCTTCCGCAGGAACGCCTTGTAGCGCGGGTCTGGTTCCAGGTGCTTGAGCCACGGATCACCCTTGATCCAAAAGAGCTCGACATCTTTTTGATCGTAGGCTCGGTCAAGCCACGCAAACGCCTGGTCAACTTCTCCGCGATAGGCGTGCACCTGCGCGATCTCGAACGCCGCATCGTTGGCGCGCTCTTTTACAAGCCGCGAAAGCGCGGCGTCCGCCTCGGCGCTCTGCCCCATGGCGTGATATATCACGGCAAGTCCCGTGTCGCGACCGCCGTCCGGTGCCTCCTGCTCCATCTCCAGGAGCGCCGCCTCGAGCTTGCCTTGCGCCAGCAAGATTTGCCCGAGATAGAGGTGGCCCGAGTTGTACGTCGGACTGAGTGCCAGGGTCTTGCGTAGCTCTGCTTCAGCTTCGGTTAGATGATCGGTGCGATAGCGGATATTGCCTAGCTGTTCTCGAAAGCCGGCATGCAGTGGGTCGAGCACAAATGCCGAGTTAAGCATGCGCGCGGCTACGTCCAAATGACCTAAAGCTCTCTGGAGATTGGCGACCTCCCCAAGCACCATGGGGTTGCGAGGTTCGCGCGCAAGCGCGCTCTTGCTTTCTTCTGCGGCGGCAGCCCAGTCCCAATCATAGATCGTGTAAATGGTGCACATCAACGCATGCGCCATTGCGGAATTTGGGTCGAGGGCGAGCGCGCGCCGAGCGAATTGTCGCGCCCGCTCGTAACCCTCCCGGGGCGGCGCAAATCCCCATTCTGCGATGTACTCGTGCGCTACGGCGAGCCATTCGGCCGCGCGAATTGAGGCGGGGTCAAGGTCGAGAGCCTGTTGAAAGTACCCTGCAGCGGATTCGAAGCCCGTTTGATCGAAACGGTCCATTGCGTGCCGCCCACGCTGATAGAAGTTGTACGCCTCCGCACCTCTTAATACCGGACGAGATTGCAGATCGTCAGCACCTACCGTCACCTGCAGGGCCCGGACTATGCTGGCAGCGATCTGGTGCTGTACTTTCAGAACGTCGCCGACATCTTCATCGTAGCTTTCGGACCACAAGTGCCAGCCGTCGTTAGTGCCAATGAGTTGCGCGGTCACCCGCAGCCGATTACCTGACCGGCGAACACTACCTTCGACAACGTAGGCCGTGCCGAGGGTGTTACCGATCGTCCGCAAGTCCTCGCTCTTGCCCTTGAATTGGAATGACGAAGTGCGAGCAATCACTCGGATGCTCGGGACGTTCGCAAGAAGATCGAGCACTTCCTCAGCCATGCCATCAGCAAAGTACTCCTGATCCTTCTTCTCGCTCATATCGACAAATGGCAGCACAGCTATTGATTTGTCGGTTATTGACACGGCCTGCTGCAACGAGCGATGGTTCAATGACAACAAATGCACGCATAGGAAAACAGCTGCGCCCATACATATGAGAATTGCCGCGCCGATGGCAAATCGCTTCTTCGATCTACTTGCACGCTTAGTCGCCGGGATCTGTCGCGCCGGAGTTGTCGATCCTCGCCCACCCGCCTCCGCCAGCTTTGCCAAAGCCGCCGGCATACCCAGGGCCGGCACATCGATCCACTGCGACTCGCCCAGGAAATATTCGAGGGCGCGACTCAAAGGTGCTGCATCTATTCGAAATGCGATGATTTGCTTGCGCTTGGACGACGCGCGCTCGATCTCCTTGCCGACGTGGGATGACGCCACCGCGCCCCCCGACAGCACTAGGACCAAGGCTTTAGCCTCGTTGATCGCTGCTACAATGGCATCCGCGTACACCGCCCCCGGCAGCACATCGCGCGGCGCCATCCAGCACTTGAGCCCATGCTGCTCGAGATTCTCTACGATGGACTTAGCTACCGCGGCATCCTGCGAGGCGTAGCTCACAAATACGTCGGAAGGGCGACCATCAGCGCCCGTCGCCTGTCCTTCGCCGCCGCCTTCAGCCACGTCGAACTCCCTCCGACATTTACGTCATGTTGGCAGATGCCCCCAGTGTCTATCAAAGTTTACCGGACATTCATCGCTATTCGGGTCGGACCTCGGCTTTCGGATCGGCTCGCTCGAATCCGGCGCAAGTGTCCGGGTTCGGAGTGAGGGCCGATTACTCTGCGAATACTTCTTGCAGCGTAGTTAGAACTTTGAAAAGGCGGCGTATTGCCGGCAGTGAATCAGCCGCAGGTGGATCCACACCGGAGCCTCGCGGGCGGCAGCTTTGTGGAAGTCTAAGATCGTGTGCCTACGATTTACGGCGTCGCGCCAGCAGTCCCAAGCCACCGAGACCGGACATCATCAACCAGGCTGCAGCCGGTAGCGGCACCGGTGACGGCAATGTTATCCACTACGAATTCCGTGGTGGGGTAGCTTCCCACGCCGCTGATAGTGACCGAAGCAAGATCAGCAAAGGTTCTAGGGAGTGTAAAAAGTTGAAAGCTATCGGCTGCCGGCGACCCCGCTGTGAACATCTGCGTGACGGTACCGCCGCCCACGAGGTTCCCGGTAATAAGAACGTCGAGAGATCGGCCTGACTCCGTAAATGTTTGAGCCAAGTCCAGCGAATTCAATGTGAAGGCGCTGCTGTTGGTCGCAGCGAAGCCGAGAGTGCCTCCATTGAAAGCATAAAAAGCATCCACCCCGTTGCCCGAGCACGGGGTGGGAAGACACCCGGCAGGATTAGCAACCTCACCGAAATCACTTGAAACGCCGGTGTAGGTGAAAGTGAAATCGTTGGCAGCAAAGGTCGCCGGCAGGACATTAAACGAATCCCCATCCTGTCCCGAAAATGACAGAGTTTCCGCGGGCGACGGAGCGGCTGCAAGCAAGAAAACACTCGCCAGCATCATCGGGACAAGCAAGTTATTCATGGTATGCAGCTCCTTGCTTGCGCGGCGAGAACTCTGCCTCAACGCTTCAATACCGACAAAAGCATGCTTCATTCCCTAAGTACATGCAACATAAGAAAGCTCAGCCGTTTTACCGCGGTTTCCTTTAACCGACTTCCCAATCCACTTCACCGCGCAAATCGGCTGCAATGCTATTCAACTCCTCATCCAGCCGGTCGCGGGTGCTGCGGCGGGGCAACCGGAACACAAATTCAATCCGCGCCTTTTCCAGCGAGTGATGCTCAGCAATTATGCTGCATCCGTGCCCCTTCAGAATGCGGCGATAGACCTCGAAGCAACTGCCGGTGCGATCCCTCGCCATGCCTTCCACCCGGATGCGGTAGGGCGGACTGGTGTCGAAGACATAGATCAGGGCAAAGGTGAACAGCGTGATGATGACGGCAAAATGCAACAGGCCGAGGCCCGCCGTCAGTCCCACCAACGTAACGATGATCAGCCGCACCGTGTCGCGCGTCGAATCGGTCGCCGAGCGGAAACGGATGAGACCGCCGATACCGAACACCACCACGCCGACCACGGTGCCGAATTCGCGCACGGCCACGCCGATCACCGCGCCGATCACCGCATACATCACATAGACATGTGGCATGTCCGCTTCATGCAGCCCGTCTATCGTACGGCGCGACGCCGGGTGGTAGCCGATCAGGGCGCCCAGCAGGGTGGCTAGCAGCAGAACGCCGACCGAGGTCACGATAAATTGCACGTCCGTGAGGCCGGACCAGTCGAGCGCGGCAGCGGGAGCGTTCGTTCCGTCAAACAGAGGTT
Organism: uncultured Steroidobacteraceae bacterium; assembly: GCA_964422045.1. GTDB lineage: Bacteria > Pseudomonadota > Gammaproteobacteria > Steroidobacterales > Steroidobacteraceae > Bog-1198. The sequence goes on along the minus strand of CAYRAC010000086.1, from coordinate 6,246 downwards.
TGTCAGGGTCTAGATGTTTCACGATATTTGGCGCTCAGCCCCCCTCACGCGATCCACGCAGGCACACTTTCATGAGATCGTCCACCTTGGACGGCGATCCGGCCTGATCGAAAAATTCGCCGAGATAACCGGCCGCGTTGCGGCGCGTCCGGTCTGTCAGCTCTGGCGTCCCATCGAGAATGGCCATCAGTGAGTCGCGGCGGGTGGAAATCTGGGTGAGGAACGCCTTGGCCTCGTCATTATGCGCGCAGAAACCGCGGTAAAGCCGCACTTTCACATTGGCGACATGGATGCCGTCCGGCGGCGCTGCATAGGGCACGTTGACCAAGCCTGTCTCGTCAAAGTCATACGGCACGGGGATCAGGCCCGTCGATGCGCCGGTCGCGCCCTCGGGGCCCATCAGCCGGGAGTTGTGGCAACAATCCTCGCCGGGCGGACCGGCCGTCATGGCCCAATCTAGGTTGCTGATCATGTACTCAAACACCGCGAAGCGCGCTGCGGCGGCCGCATCCAGTTGCGAGGCGGATATTCTTCGCACACCCCTGAGCCGTTCCTGCCCATTGCGCTTCGCCACGTCATTGATATCCTCAATAAAAAAGCCGAGCCGCGTGCTGAGGGCACGGCCGTCCGTGCGGGCATAGTCGATCTTGGCAAGGCGGACGTTGAAGCTGTCCGGGGTCAGGGCGCGATACAGCCGGTAAGCGGTGTACTCCAGCAGCAAATATTGCTGGTAGTCCGCCATGCGCTGGCAATGGGTCACCAGCTTGAGCCGCTTCTGTCCCCTGAAGATGGAAGACGGTCCGGGTTTTTGCGTGAACTCCACGCGCAGGGGCGGGAAGGAACATATGTCTTCCCTGCGGCGCGTGATGCCGCGCGCCGACAAGTTCACGGGCAGGGTTTCTGGCGCCGCGCCGTCCACCTTCAGCACAGCCGAGACCGGATTGGCGCCGATCTTGCGCGAAATCGTGTCGAGCGGTCCCGTGAGTGTCAGGCTCAGCACATCGTCGCTGGCAAACAACGGTTTGGGGCCGGCCGCGGCGCGGACCGGATTTGCCCAGATCAGGATGGAAAATGTCGCGGCTGCGAGTGCTATTTTCAGAGCCCAGATCATCACGGTACTCCCTGTTTTGAAGGCTGCTGAGATCGTGCGACGGCATGCGGGACGGGCGTGCCATCCACGATGTCCAGATAAGAGAGCGTGCCGCCGTAGGCAGCCGATATTCCAGTATCAATGCAGATCAGCTTTCCGTTATGGAAGCTGGCGATTCCCGACAGGATGGGCGTGTGACCGACCACGATGCGCCTCGCGCCATAGGCAGAAAGCAGGGCATCCAGCTGATCTTCGCCGGCCGGCTGAATCTGGGCCGGTGTCGCCGCCACGTGTGTTTCGCCGTTATTGGATGCCAGCGGTTGCGCCAGCCCGCGGTACCAGAGCGGTCCCTGTTCGTCATTGATGATCGCGGTCGGATCGGTGTTTCGCGCCGTCAGCGCGGCTGCGGCGCGGGCATTGATCTCCGCCACCGTCAGAGCGACATAAGCCGGACTGATGCCGCCATGCACGAACAACGTGCCGTCCAGCAGCACGACAACAGGATTTTTCACGACCCATCGACCGATCTCGCCGTGATCGCTCCAGTCGATCTGGTGCTCGATGCGCCCGAGCGGGAAGGCTTCGAACCATGCCTCTTTGATCGCCTCGCTGCTCAGCTGCGGGTCTTTTTGGCGATAGGCCAATTCAATCGCAGTCTTGTTGGAATTGTAGACATTCTCGCGCCGCGAGGCCGACCCGCGGTCGGCATAGTGGGCATAATCGGCGGCGGAGACATAGCGCAGGTCGTCGATCAGGTTCATGGCTTCGTGATTGCCGACCATCGCGATGAGCTGACCGTGGGCGCGGGCCGCTTCCTTCTGCAGCCGCATGAGATCCTCGATGATCTCGAGCGAATTCGGACCGCGATCGACGGCGTCGCCGGTCTGGATTAGGATCGTTTCGCCGCCGGTCCAGTGGCCATTGTGATCGACCAGGCTCGCGAAGCGCACGATATCCCGCCAGGCGGAAAAATCACCATGTAGGTCGCCGACCGCAACGATGCGATGCAGGGGGGCGGCTGTGACAGGTATGGCGAGGACCAGTACCGTTGCCAGCCAAACAAGGCGCGACCAGAGACCCCGCAAATGCGACCCCTTATTTTTGGTATTTTCTTCCCCGGAGAGTGTTGTCCAACTCCTGGTGGTCGTGCAAGCATTGCCGGCAACGACCATGGAGTCCTGTCATCGGCATGTTGAAGATCATGATCATCCGGCATGCGGAGAAACATCAGCATGGCAGTCATGACCGAGGCGTAACCGAAGACGGCCGTCCTTCGCATCACGAATTGACGGTGCGCGGCTGGCAACGAGCGGGCGCCCTGGTGCATCTATTCGCACCGCCCGGCGGGCTGGCGGATGGCTGCGGGATTCAAACGCCGCGCTCGATATTCGCGTCGGATGCCAACAGGGACAGTCCCAGTTTGCGGGCGATGCACACAGCCGCCCCGCTGGCGGCTGCCTTGGGGCTCCCGGTCAATCATGCGTTTGCGGAAGAAGAAGAGGCGGCGCTGGCGGCGGCAGTGCTCGCGGCGCCATCGCCGGCGCTTATCGTCTGGCACCATGGCGCCATTCCGCGGCTGGTCTGGGAAATCGCCGGCAGGCTGCCTGACTGTCCCGTCCATTGGCCGAATGACCGGTTCGATCTGATCTGGATTCTGGAGCGCAACCCTGCGCGCGCGGGCTGGAGTTTTTCCCAGGTCGTGCAACGGTTGCTTCCGGGCGACGGGGGGGCACCATGAGCGTGCGGTGTGCGCACCGACTGTATGGCTAATTTGGCGATGCCAAGCTAGCCTTTGGGTAAAGCAATGGGCCGCTCGCGAAGTAGCAGCACCCAGTCCGCGCTTTCCATCAGGGCCTCGCGCCCCAACTCGTGGAGCAACGCCAATTCGCTTCGGCGACGCTCCGGCGCGGGTTGTGCGGAATCGAGCTGGTCGATGAACCGTTCGGCACGCCGGAATATCGCCGCGAATCGCGCGAACTGATTGGCCTGGGTGCGCGCGCCGACGCGCTCTGAATACGTTTCCCACAATGCCGCGATGATCGGCGCGAAAACCATAACCAACACCGTCCCGTGATGCCACGCCGGGAAATGCTCAAGCACGTTCCACAGGAGCACCAGGCAGCCCGCGGCAAGCAAACCCACACCCAGCGATACACTCGACCAGTACTCCATCCGGCGCGAGCGCCGTTCATGCAGCTGTGCGCGTTCGGCATAGTAGGCGGCCTGGCCATGCACCCAACACTTGAGCGCCACGTCCGGCTGTGCGCGGGCGGGAGGGGGGACGGCTCCGGTGGCCCGCAGTGCTTCCCTGATCCAGCGCAGCTCATCAAGCTGCTTACGCAGGTAGGAGGAGGAGGCTGTATCGGCCAGTCCCCCCAGGCGCCAATAGAACTGAACACGCAGCCCTTCGGCAAGCGCGCGATAGTCGAGATAGCGGCCCTGGGCGTCCACGCGCCGGTGCCACACCAGGATCAGCGTCAGACATGCAAATAACAGCAGGTATGCGAGCGGCACGATGCGCAGCGGCACGATCTCAGAATAGATTTCCAACGTCAGCGCCATCATTGCCGCTACCGCCAGGGTCAGCCGCAATACCCGGTGCGTGATGCACTGGTAGTGAGCGGCGAGCCGGTCCGCAACGGCAAATGCGGCAATGAGTTCCGGGTCCGCGCTCGCCTCTCCTGCCACACCTGGAAGCAGCGAGGCTGCCACCTCGGCCCGTTTGGAATGGATATGGGGCCGCGCTGGCTCGCAGTTGAACCGGTCGATACGGCTGCACACAGTGTGAAAGATTTCCACCTCATTGTCCTTCGGAAAGATCCAAGATACCTGCTGGGCGATGGGCGCAGCGGAACCCGCACGTACCGCATGGACCCTGAAGACTGGTCCGCTGTCCTCCGGGTCGAGAGCGGCACCGCCGCTGACTGGAGAAGCAGCAGATCGGCCGAGCTTCAGGCCGACCATTCCTGAGGTACCGGCACTCGAATCGTCCAGGGTCCCATCCCAAATCGCGAGCAGAATGTGACTTTGCTGGACCACGAAGGCGCCTACTTCGCGATACTGCTGATCGCGAGCGGACTGAGGCTCGCACCATCCCTGTGGATTGCCTGCATCCGATCGGGGCCAGACAAAGACATGCTCCGGAGGCACGCGTTGCAGCATGCTGCGAAACTCCTGCACGGAGTCGGGAAAGTCCCGTTCATAGTCATCGGGACTGAGAGGGAGCGGCACGATGAGTTCGTAACCCCGATCGAGGGCTATCTGCGCCACCAGGCGGTCTGCGCCTGCCGCCAATGCGGATACGATCCGTAATGGTGTTGCAGGATAACGGGCCTGCAGCAACTCGAAGAATTCGATAATTTGCGCGCGATAGACCGCAAGATCGCTAGTGCGCAGATCTCGATGTCCGGTAACGCCAATGACAAATGGCAAGCGGCCGTCTGCTGCAGCGGCGGGCTCCATGGGCCGCGAGACTGAATTCAATTGTGCGACCAACCGCTGCCCCGCACATCATGATGGTCCCCCGTAATGAGTTTACCAACAAGCATCTGACTGAAGTTCATAAGCAGCCTCGGGTCCGCCTCCGGTAGTTTCAGCTTACGCACGATTGCCTTGAACCGTGGGGCATCCTGCAAACTCACAAGCATTGGATCATTGATCAAAGCCAACAACTCGGCGTCGTGCCGCCGGTACGCGCGCTCGAGCCAGGATAGGGCCCTCTCGGTATCGCCTCTGCCCGCGTACACATAACTGATCTGGTACGCCATTCCCGTTGCCCAGTTGGCATCCAGTGCACTCATCCTGAATCTTGAATATGTCATCGAGCTTGCGATCGTACGTCTCCGACCAGACGTGATAGCCGTTGTCGACGCGAATCAGCTGCGCGGTGACGCGCAGGGTATCACCGGATTTGCGCACACTCCCTTCCAGGATATGCGCGACGTTCAACGCTTTGGCGATATCGGCGATGGTCGCCTGTTTGCCTTTGAAGTAGAAAGACGACGTGCGCGCCGGCACCCGTAGAGCCGGGACATTCGTGAGCATGTCAATGAACTCCTCGGACAACCCGTCGGAGAAATATTCCTGATGCTTGTGCTCGCTCATGTCCAGGAAGGGGAGCACCGCGCGCCGATAGGTTTCGCCGTTACTGTGGTTTGATCTCGAATACCACGCCGGCGTTTGTCTGCCCGCCTAACGCGGTTGTACCGTAGAGCTTGCCCTCGGGGCCAATGATTACGCCCGTCGCGGGCTCGTTCCCGTCTGCCCCGCCCGTGAAGCTGTACAGCACCGTCTCGTTGCCGGACATATCGACTTTGTAGACCACACCAGCGTCCGATGTACCGCCACCGTAAGTAGTTCCGTAGAGGTTGCCTTCTGAGCCGAGGGTTACACCTGCGAAGCCAGGGTAGCCACCATCAGCGTTACCCGTGAAGCTATAAAGTGGGGTCTCATCGCCGGAGGCACTGAGCTTAAAGACGACACCTGCACCCGATGCGCCGCCACCGCTGGTAGTGCCGTAGAAGTTGCCGGCGCTGTCGCGAATTACACCAGCCAGGGGACCGCCTCCATCGGCTCCACCGGTGAAGCTGTACAGCACCGACTCATGGCCGGACGCATCGATCTTGAAAACGACACCCTGGCCCGATGCGCCGCCACCGCTGGTGGTCCCGTAGAGGTTGCGGGCGGAGTCCAGGATAACGTTTCCGTAGGGGCCGCCCCCATCTGCACCGCCCGTGAAGTTGTGCAGCGCCAGCGAATGACCCGCCGTATCCACCTTATAAACCACGCCATTGGTGTAGCCCAAGTCCGCGGGGCCAGCGAACGTGGTCCCATAGAGGTTCCCATCCCAGTCGCGAATCACATCTCCGGTCGGTCGGCCAAAACCGTTGGCTGTGAGGAGGTCGAAGCTGTAGAGCACCGTCTCGTTGCCGTCCTCATCCAGCCGGTAGACGACGCCGGCGCCTCCGCTCCCGCCAAGTTCGGTAGTTCCGTAGAGATGGCCGTCCGGTGCAAAGATCAGACCAGCGTAAACGGGGTACTGCCCGTCGGCCGCGCCCGGGAAGCCGTACAGCACCGTCTCGTTGCCGCACCTATCCAACTTGTACACCACGCCGGCACCGCCGGCGCCACCGAAGGCGTTTGTACCGTAGAGATTG
>CAYRAC010000085.1:0-10627 GCA_964422045.1 uncultured Steroidobacteraceae bacterium | reverse complement strand
GGCGTCGCGATGAATCAGCGCATTCACGATGACACTATTGCGATCCTCGGACACGTGGATATCGCGAACTTCACCGATTTCGACGTCCTTGTAGCGGATCTTGGTCTTGTTGGCCTCGAGATCCTCGGCATTGCGAAATTGGATGTCGATGGCGGTTCCTTGCGCCAGCTTTTCGTGGACCACGACGAAGGCGCCCGCCAAGACGACCACCGTGGGCAATATCCATATCAGCGGTAGCCGCGACCAGCGTGATTGGGCGGGCACCGCGCTCGGCAGCTCCTCCAAGTCGGGATTCGCCGGTTCAGTCATGCGGCGGAGTATCCCAGAGCAGCCGTTCGTCGAAAGTCCGCGCCGCCAGCAAGGTCAAAATCACGACGGCGCCGAACGACCACGCGCCCCAGCCGACGATGATGGAGGCGAACGACTGGATCTGCACCAGAGTGGCCAGCAGAGAAACGGCGTAAATGTCGAGCATGGACCATCGTCCGATGAATTCTACCATTCGAAACAGCTCACTGCGCTGCAAACGCCGGCGCGTCGAGCGGCGCCATGCGGAATATAGCAGCACTCCCAATGCCAGTATTTTCAATAACGGGACGACAATGCTGGCGATGAATACCAGGATCGCGATCGGCCAGGAGCCCGAGTGCAGCAACACCAGTACGCCGCTCATGATGGTGTCGCTCTCATCGTCGATGAGGGTGCGTGTGCTCATGACCGGCAGCACGTTGGCCGGCACATAGAGCACGGCGGCAGCGATCACCAGCGCGGTCGTGATGGCTAAGCTGTGCGGCTTGCGCTCATGCAGGCGCGCATGGCAACGAGGGCAGCGCGAATAGACCGATTGCACGCGTCGCACGGTTGCGCGGCAGCTAAGGCAGACGAGCAGCCCGAGGCTTCGGCCGGTCGCCGGACTGCTCAACGGCGGCTCCCTTCGACCCATCGCCAGAGTTGTTCGGGCGAGGTGATGCTGGTCAGCGCGGACAGCGACAGCATGAACAGCACCGATGTCCATAACGAGATCCCGGGAACGATGTCGGCGAATTTCGACAGCCGCACCAGCGCGACCAGCGCACCCAGCATGAAGACCTCCATGAAGCTCCACGGCCGGATTTGCGTGAGCACCCGCAGCACGGCGTGCTGGCCGCGTGCTTGGCGGCCGCGGCGCAACGGCAGCAAAACATACAGCAGCGTCACTATTTGCAGCAACGGGGCGATCACCGTGGTCATGAGCACGAGCACGGCGAGCGAATCGAACCCTTGGGCGTGCAAGCCGCGCGCGGCGCCGATCAGCGTCGTTTCGCGGGAACTGCCGTTAACGTGCATCGCCACCAGGGGGTACAGGTTGCTCAAGACCAGCAGCACCAAGGCGGTAGCGGCCAGTGAGATTCCGGTATCGATTGCCGCGTTGGCCGGCCGTTGCAGCGGCGCACGGCAGCGGGCACATTGCATGCGCCCGTTGCGGGGACCTGCAGCAGTTCGATGCGCCAAATCACAGGCTGGGCAAACAATTACCGGCGGCATGCGGCGACAAGGTTAACCCAGGTCAGGGCGGCTTCGCTCCCGTTTCCATCAAAAGCCGGGTAAAAAGATAGAGCCGAGGCACAACGCTGCCGAGATCGATCCATTCGTGATCGGTGTGAAAGTCACCCCCCACAAACCCAAGTCCATCGAGCGCGGGAGTACCCTCGGCCATCGCCAGCGCGGACTCGGATGCGCCGCCGTTGCCGGACAATGCGATGCTCTTGCCGAGTTCCGCGTAGATCGCTTGCGCCCGGGCGGCGAGAGCGTCGATCTGCGCATTTTCGGTGAGCGGCGGATAGGCAGGATCGTGCGTCACCGTGACCCGCGTATCCTCGACCAGCGTCGTGCGAGCGCCGCTTTCGACGCGGGCCAACACGGCATCGAGATCCTCAGGCTTGCGGTAGCGGACATTGAGCGTCGCCTCGGCGAGGTCCGGGATAATATTGTTGCGCTCGCCGGATTTCAGAATCGTCAGATTGACCGTGGTGCCGGCGCCGGAGTGGGGGAATGCGCCTTCCAAGCCCGCGAGTTGGTGCACAAGTTCCACCGCCGCATTGCGCCCGTCCTGCGGCGCCATCCCCGCATGCGCCGCGCGTCCATTGACCAGAACGCGAATGCTGGCCGAGCCCTTGCGCCACACGGTGAGGGCGTCAGGCGGATCGCCAGGTTCCATGTTGAATTCGACCTGATGCGCCTTTACCAAGGACGCGATCAATTGCCGGGATCCCGGCGAACCGCGTTCCTCGCTGTCGTCGAGCAGCAAGGTAATGGTCGCGTAATTCTTGAACCCGATATCATGCAGAATCGTCAACGCCGTCAGTGCGTTCACCACGCCGGCTTTTTCGTCGCCGACGCCCGGCCCAAAGGCGCGTTGTTGATCCATCTTGAACGGCCGGTGCGCCGCCGTTCCGGGTGCGAACACGGTGTCGATGTGGGCGATGATGAGCAGTTTGCCCTTACCGGTTCCGTGAAATACCGCGAGTAGATTATCGGGTAGTCCCGGCGCTTCGGCCGGTGCAGTGCTCACCTGCGCGCCGAGCGCCTTCAGGCGTCCCGCGATGACGGCCTGCACCTGGGTACCGCCGGCGACATCCCCGGTACCGGAATCGATGTCCACAATCTGCTCGAGCAGTTCGAGCGCGGCGGCACGATTGGCGAGGACCGCCCGATATACGCTGTCGTTGAGCTGCGGTGATGCCTGCGCGCCGGCGCCGCAAAGCCAAGTCAGCGCCGCGGCACTCGCGGCGACTACGCGCATCATGCCCATGAAAGCCTCCCGTATAAAGCCGATGAGCGAGACGTTAGCATGAGGCCGAGGGGGTTATTCTTTCTTTTGAAAACAGCTAGGCTTGCACGCCTGCTCCTGAATCCAACGCACGGGGTATGACATGAAAGCGACCGGCACGCTGCAAGTCCACAACGAGCGCGTGATCGTGACCGAGTGGCGCTTCGCCCCGGGCGCGGATACCGGACATCACGTGCACGCCCATGACTATGTGGTGGTGCCGCTCACCAGCGGCACGCTGCGCCTGGTGGACGCGCAAGGCACGCGCGACGCATCTCTGCAGGCGGGAGTGTCGTATGCCCGCCCCGCTGGAGTCGCACACAACGTCATCAATGCCAATGACTACGAGTTTCGTTTCGTGGAGATAGAGCTCAAATGAATTTGCCGGACTTTACAAAGCCCGCGGCGATTCTTGATCGACCGTCAGGCACGCAAGAATATTATGATCGACGCAAGGTGCGGTTGGTGCGAATATCTAACATAATCTCAACTGAGCTGCGGGGTCTGGCACTCCATGGCAGCAGCGGGATCTAGATAATACGGAGCGACACCCGGCAGCACGGATGCGATCGTCAGGGTGTCAATTCGAGAAAAGTCGCGCGCATGGATGCGCGCGCATCATTGTCGGAGACGGTCATGAGAAATCTCAGCATCGGTGGTTTGATGGGGCGCTTTCTCGCCTCGCTCATCCTGGTCGCTGCGACTTTCAATCCAAGCGGCTACTCTTTCATCCAGTGGATTGCCGGTAATTTTCCGCATCTGCAACCGCTGCAACTGGTGGTGGGCATCGCGCTGCTGGCGGCTTGGCTGTTTTTTCTGCACGCGACATGGCGCTCACTCGGAACGTTCGGAGTGGCTTTGGGCGTGGCCTTCTTCGTGGCGATGGCGTGGCTGTTTTCGAGCTGGGGCTGGTTCAGCCTGTCGAACCACAATGCCGTGATTTGGGTCGCGGTGTTCATGCTCGCATGTTTGCTGACGCTGGGACTTTGTTGGGCATTGATACAGGCGCGGGTCTCGGGTCAGGCCGTGGTCGAAGAAGTCAAGCGCTGATCTTGCCGCCCATTTAAACCTTCGCGAGCCTGCTCGCCTCTAATCGGCATACTCAATGCCATTGGGGGAACCAACGTGGGGACGGCCCGGATGCTGCAAGCCGCAGAAGCAAGTGATGCTGCTGAGCCGCAGGGCCTGATAGCCGCCGCCGTCGCGGGTGACCTGGCTGCCTTCGAGAGCTTGTACCGGCAATTTGCGCCGCGTGTGTACGGCTTGTGCCTGCGCCTCACCGGGCAGCGCGAAGCCGCCGAGGATTGCACGCAGGAATCGTTTGTCGCTGCTTGGCGCGCGTTGGCTGGTTTCGAGCATCGCAGCCGCTTCTCCACCTGGCTGCACCGCATCGCCGTGCATACCGTGCTCGCGCGCCGCAGAGGATTGCGCCTGGAGTACGAGGTGGCGGCACCTGCCGCGGGTCTGCCGGAGGTGGCAGACCCCGCCGGCGATGGTGCGCCGCTCGACCTCGAGCGTGCAATCGCCCGCCTGCCGGCCGGGGCTCGGGACGTGCTGGTTTTGGTGGGGATTTATGGCTTCAGCCATATGGAAGCGGGCCGCATGTTGGGCATCGCCGAAGGCACGTGTAAGGCACAACTGCATCGTGCGCGCGGTCTGCTGGCCGCCGCGCTCGGATTGGAGCACTCATGAACGATCCCATGCGTCCCTCTCTGGATGAGCAACTTGCGCATCTGCCGCGCGCCATCGCGCCGCCGCGCAATCTGTGGCCGGGCATTGCGCGGCGCCTGCCGCGGCGGCCCAACCGCCCGCGCAGCGTGGCGTTTGCTGTCGCGGCGGGCGCGGCCGGGGCCTGTATCGCGAGCGCACTCACTTGGGCTGTGCTGCGCTCCCACCCCGGATCGCCCGCGGTGCCGCTGGCGGCGCAGGTGCGAAGCTTCGATGAGCCCGTAAATCCACGCTACGTTGCCGCGCGCGATTCGCTCGAGCTCAACTTTCGTGAGCGGCTGAAGCTGCTCGATCCGGCGACTCGAGCTCGAATCGAGGCGAGTCTCGCGGTCATTCGCCAAGCGCATGAGGACATACGCAAGGCTCTGGCGAGCGATCCTGCGAGCCCGGTGCTCGAACAGCTTTGGCAGAGCACCTGGCGCGACGAACTTGACCTGTACGACAACGTAGTGCAGGCGACTCAACCCATGACGAGGACATAGCCCATGTCGAAGACTCACAACAAGACTTGCTACGCCGGCTGGACGGTATTTGGTGCGGCAGCACTGATCGTGCCTTGGTCTCTCGTTCATGCGGGAAGAACCATCGAGGAGCATCGTGCGGCCGACCCGCAGGGCGAAGTCGAAATCATCAACGTCTCGGGAAGTGTCGAGGTTGACGGTTGGGATCGAAGCGAGGTGGACGTCTCAGGCACGGCAGGCGACAACGTCGAGCGGGTCGATGTGACGAGCGCTGGCCGGCGCACCTCCATTCGAGTGGTGTCGCGCGCGATTCATTCGTGGAGTTCGGACGGCGAGGCGCGCCTCGTGATCCATATCCCCGCGAGAAGCGCGGTCACGGCAACCCTCGTCAGCGCTGATTTCAAGGTGTCCGGTGTGCTTGGGGATCAGAAGCTGCAGGCGGTGAGCGGTAATTTGAGCGGCGACGTCGGCGGTGACCTGCGCGCCAGCACCGTCAGCGGCGATGTGCGTATGACGGCGCGAGCCGCCAAGAGGATCGACGTTAAAACCATCAGCGGCAATATCCACCTCACGGGAGGTGGCGGCGAAGTAGACATCACGACGGTGAGCGGCACCGAAAGCGTCGAACTTGGCGCAGTGACTGGCGGCCGCTTCAAGGCGATCTCGGGCAACATTACGGCTGCGCTCGGCTTGGCGGCCGATGCGCGAATCGAGGCTGAAATGGTCAGCGGCGATCTTAATTTCAAGTTCTCTGCCATGCCGTCCGCGGAGTTCGACGTGCAAACTATCAGCGGCGACATCAAGAACTGCTTTGGGCCGAAACCGATTGAATCACGCTACGGCCCGGGGTCGCGTCTGCAGTTCACAAATGGCGATGGGCGCGGCAGGGTGCGGATCGACACCAAGAGTGGCGACGTGCGACTGTGCGCGGCCGGCGCCGCAGCCACGCACGTTTCGTCGCGCGTAGCGCCGTTCGCGGTGGTGCGAGCACGACCCGCGCGCATGGTGCTCCCGTACGTGCTTTAAGTCGTCAGCGCACGCCTACGGATCCCGGTGATGGTTGCCGATGGCGACGGGAGGGTTTGCTGGCTAGGCTTGCAGCAAGTCAACGCTAACCCCCGCGAGGAATTACCATATGAACGCCGCAAGCATTTTTTCTTCTGTGCCGATCGCGCAGCCCGCACTGCCGTACGAGCAGAGCGCACTGCAGCCGGTAATTTCGGCGAATACGCTCGGTTTCCACTACGGTAAACATCATAAGACCTACGTCGATACCCTCAATAAACTGATCGCGGGCACCGAGTACGCGGACATGCCGTTGGAGAAGATCGTCAGGGCAACGGCCGGCCAGGCGCAGCACGCTGAGATTTTCAACAATGCGGCGCAGGCGTGGAATCACACGTTTTACTGGCACAGCTTACGGCCGCAAGGCGGCGGGGAGCCACCGGCCGCTCTCAAGGGCTTGATGGACGCATCCTTCGGCGGCGTCGATGTCTGCAAGAAGGAATTGTCCAAAGCTGCCGTTGGGCAGTTCGGCAGCGGCTGGGCGTGGCTGGTGCAGGATGGCGCGAAACTCAAGATCGTCAAGACCTGCAATGCGCATACGCCGCTGAGCGAAGGGTTGAAGCCGTTGCTGACGATCGACGTATGGGAGCACGCGTACTATCTTGACTATCAAAATCGTCGCGTCGACTATGTGAATGCGTTGCTCGACAAACTGGCCAACTGGGAATTTGCGGCTGGAAATCTTGGGCGAAGTTAGTTTGCGGCGAGCCGCGTGCGCTGCTGCGCATCATTGCCGCGGCGTCTCGTTCTGCCACCCGCCGCCCAGGGCTTTGACCAGGAGTACGCTTGCGTTCATGCGGCGCAGTTGGATGTTGACATTGGTCAGCTGCGCCTGCAGAGCCGTGTTCTCGGTGGTCGCGACTTCGAGATACGTGACCAGCCCGGCCTTGTAGCGATACTGCGCCTGCTGCAGGGCTTTGCCGGTTGCCGTCACGGCCGCCGCCTCGCTCAGGCTCTCCTGCTGCAGTTGCCGAAGCGCGCTCAGGCTGTCCTCGACTTCTTGATAGGCCGCGAGCACCGCGCTTCGATAGTCCGCTACTTGTTCGTCATAAATGGCTTTCGCTTGCGCAGTTTGCGCGCGATGCCGGCCGGCGTCGAACAAAGTCAGCACCCCCGATGGACCCACCGACCAGAGCCGGCTGGGCGCGGTCAGCCAATTCGCCGAACTGGTACTGTCGTAACCGGCCGCGGCGGCGAGGCTGAACACCGGAAAATACGCTGCGCGTGCCACGCCGATTTGCGCGTTGGCGGCTGCGACGCGGCGTTCGGCAGCCGCAATGTCGGGCCGCCGTTCGAGCAGTGAAGACGGCAGGCCTGGATCGATGGGAGGGGGTGCCAATTGCGCGGGGAGCGGGCTCGGCTCGGCGTGAAAGGTAGTGGCATTCTCGCCGAGCAAGACCGCGATCGCATGCTCGTTCTGCGCGCGTTGCAGCCGGATATCCGCTGCCAGCGTGCGGGCGCTCTCCAATTGCGCTTGCGCTTGGGCGACGTCCGCCAGCGCCGCGCCCCCGCCGTCATACAGATTCTGCGTCAATTGCAACGAGCGGCTGAAGTCGGCGACGGTCTGATCGAGGAGCACTTGCTCGGCGTCGGCCGCGCGCAGCGCGAAATAGTCCGCCGCGAGTTCGGCGTGGATCGACAAATTGAGCGTGGCAAGATCCGCAGCACTTGCTTGCTGGCTGGCCCTGGCGGAGGCGACCGCGTTACGCACTCGACCCCACACATCGATCTCATAGGATACATCGGCTTCCACGTCGAAATTGTTGCCCACCGGTTCGGAGCCGGGCGGAAATCTCGGCGAATTGACCGAAGCACGCGCACGGGCCGCAGAAGACGCCGCCGTCAGCGTCGGGAAGAGCGACGCGCGGGCAATTCGCGTCGCGGCTCGGGCCTGCTGCAGCCGTGCGAACGCCGCCTTCAGGTCTTGGTTGGCATCGCCGACTTTTGCTTCAAGCGCGTCGAGCGTCGGATCGCCGAAAACCGTCCACCACGAGCCGCGATTTTCCGCATCGAGGGGCTGCGCCTGCTTCCAATCGGCGGCTTGCGGATAAGCGCTGGCGGCGGGCGCACTGTCGGGGGTCTTATAGACAGGTGCGAAGGAACATGCCGTCAACGCGCCGGCGAGCAGCAGCAGTGCGCTGCGCAGCGAGCCCCTCATGTGGTCTTGCGCGGAGAGACAATCCGCACCGGCACGCCATCGGTGAGCGAGTCGGGCGGATTGACGATCACCTTGTCGTCGCTCGCGAGGCCCGACAGTACCTCGATGGTATTGCCGAAATCGCGGCCCTGAACGATGCCTTTGAGCTTCACGTGCTGCTGATTGTCCACCGTCGCGACCTGTAATCCGGCGGATCGAAACAGGACGGTATTGGCCGGCAGGCGCAGACTCTCAGCGCTCGCCGGCAGTTTGAAGTGCACTTCCGCGTAGGCGCCCGGAAAGACCTCTCGCTTCTCGTTGTTCAATTCCAATTCGACTTGCAAGGTTCTTAGGTTCGGATCCAGCGCGTTCGATGTGCGGACCGTGGTTGCCTCGAAGGATCTGTGCGGCTGCTCGGCGAAGTACAGTTCGGCTTTGAGTCCCGGATTGGTCGCGGCGGCATAGGCCTCGGGTACTTGCACATAGATGCGCAGCCTCTGCGTGTCGGCAATGCGGAATAATTCGCTTCCCGCGCTCTGGCCGGCGTTGATCAATGCACCGATATCGGTATTGCGCGCAGTAATTACCCCGCTGAAGGGCGCGACCACCCGCTTGAAAGACTCGAGTTCACGCAGGCGTGCGAGGTTGGCCGCCGCCGAGTCGGCCGCCGCCTTCTTCGCCGCCGCGTCGCCTGCTTTCTCATCAGCGTCCTGTTTGGAGACCGATTCGGTGGCGAGCAGACCTTTCCAGCGCGCATTGGTGCTGTCGGAGAGCGATTCGTTGGCACGCGCAGTCGCGAGATCCGCCTGAGCTTGACTCAGTTGCTGGTCGACCTCCGGCGTTTCAATCTCTCCCAGCAACTGACCTTTGCTTACCTGCGTTCCGATATCGGTCAGCCAAGTCTTGAGGTAGCCGCTGGTGCGTGCGTAGATCGGCGCCTCGATAAATGCTTGCACGGTACCGGGAAGCACCAGTTCCTCGCCGAGGCTGGTGCGATTCGGCGTGACCGTAATGACCGTGAGGAGGGCGGCTTCAGCCGTTTGCTTTCCCAGGTCGGAGCGGGCCAACACCCGGCTTACCTCGCCCCAAACCGCCAGAATCACGGCCACAATCAGCAGAATCCACGAATAGCGGCGAATCTTGCGGCGCAACGCCGTTTCCGAGTCGTCGTCGGCGCTGGCCTCAACCATGGGAGATCTCCGCAGAATGAATCGGGTGCGATGTCGGGCGCCCGTGAATGATTGAAAATACCGTCGGTACGAAGAAAAGCGTGGCGACCGTGGCGAATATGAGGCCGCCGATGACCGCCCGGCCCAGCGGCGCATTCTGCTCGCCGCCGTCGCCGAGACCCAACGCCATCGGGATCATGCCGATGATCATCGCCAGCGCCGTCATCAGTACCGGACGCAGCCGCGTGAAACCTGCCTGCAGTGCCGCCTCGAATGCATTGTCCCCGGCATTCATGCGTTCGCGCGCAAAGCTTACGACCAACACGCTGTTCGCGGTGGCCACGCCCATGCACATGATCGCCCCGGTGAGCGCCGGCACGCTGACCGTGGTATGCGTGAGGAATAACATCCAGACGATCCCGGCCAATGCCGCCGGCAATGCGGTAATGATGATGAACGGGTCGAGCAGGGACTGAAAGTTCACCACGATCAGCATGTACACCAAGACGATCGCGCCCATCAGGCCGAACAGCAGGCCGTTGAACGAGGCTTTCATGGTTTGCGTCTGGCCGCGCAACACGATATTCGTTCCTTTCGGCAGATCTTTCTTGGCGCCATCGATGATTTTGTTGATTTGCGCGGACACATATCCAAGATCCATGCCCTGCACCGAGCCGTAGATGTCGATGGACGGCGTCGCATTATAGTGGCTGACAACCGCGGGCGCGCTGCTGCGATAGACGTTGGCGACATTCGACAGGATCTGCGCGCCGCCGACTCCGCCGCTCAGCGGCGTGTTGCCGAGATCGTTGAGACTCTCCAGACGATATTGCGGTGTCTGGATGGCGACCTGGTACTGCGTGCCGCTCTTCGGGTCCACCCAGAACGAGGGCGCGGTCTGGAAGCTGCCCGACAATGACACCAGCATGTTGCTCGCCACCGACTGTTCCGTGAGCCCGAGCAATTGCGCCTTGGTGCGATCGACATCGATATTGAATTGCGGATAGTCGCCCGACTGGTGGATATGCAGATCGACCGCCCCCGCGACACTGTACAATTTGCGCAACAGCTGGTTGGCGAAAGCGCGATTCGCCGGCACATTGAAGCCGACGATCTGGACATCGATGGGCGAGGGCAGCCCAAAGTTCAATATCTGACTGATCATGTCCGCCGGCAGAAACGCGAAGGTCGTCGACGGGAAACTGGCCGCGAGCTTGGTGCGCAGCGCACTGACGAAATCCGCGGTCGGCTTATGCCC
>CAYRAC010000084.1:8942-10691 GCA_964422045.1 uncultured Steroidobacteraceae bacterium | reverse complement strand
GAGGAGCCGCTGTACGCCTTCGACGCCATGGTGTATCAAGTCTACCTGTCGATGTTCTTTTAAGGGCCTTACAGACCATGAATTCGGGACGCAGCCTGAAGCGCCGTGCGCTGCTCAGGATTCTCGGCGCGAGCGCCGCCGTGACCGCCGCGCTGCACTTGCGGGCGGTGCGCGGCGCCGAGCCCGGCAAGCTCGATGTGAAGGATCCGGCCGCGATCGCGCAGGGCTATGTCGAGAAATCGACGGTCGCGGGCTCGACCTGCGAGAACTGCCTGCTGTTGCAAGGCAGCGCCGGTGCCGGCTATCGCCCCTGCAGCCTGTTCCCCGGCAAACTCGTGTCATCCAGCGGCTGGTGCAAGGGCTGGACCCCCGAGGTATAGGCGTTTCTGGCGCGCACGCCGATCGCCGGAAAATCGACGAAAAAACCATCGATTCCGCGCCGCAAGTAGCGCTCGATCTCGCCATCCAGATCGCCATGCGCGGCCGGCGCGGCGCCGCGGCGCAAATCCTCGGGAAGAAACTCGTTTTCGGCGCGGAATGTCCACACGTGCACCTTGAGATTCACCGCGTGCGCGGCGCGCACCGCTGCCTCGCTGGCGAGCGCCTTGGCGATGCCGATGCCGCTGGCATATTGCGCAATCTGCGCAACATCGCCGATTTCGTACTCGAGCAGCTGCAGCAAGGGCAGCCGCGTCATCCCCTGTAGCTGCCGCAGATTTCGCGGATCGAAGGACTGGATGAAAACGGGACTGCCCGCCTCGCCATAACCATGGCGTTGCAGGCAATCGAGAACCGCCTGTTCCTGCGGCAAACCGATACCGGCGAAATGCGCCGGGTGCTTGGTTTCCGGGTAGACGCCGATTCGGGCGGCAGGCGTACGCCGCCGGTTGGCCTCGTTCGCCAATTGCAGGATCTCATCGAAGGTCGGCACGCTGAATTGCCCGTCGAATGCGCAGTTCTGCGGCCGCAATTGCGGCAGGCGCTCGCGGGCGCGCAGAGTCTTGATCTCCGCGAGCGTGAAATCCTCGGTGAACCAGCCGCTCATGGTTTCGCCGTCGATGACCTGGGAGCGCTGCCGCGCGGCGAACTCTGGGTGCCGGGCAACATCCGTCGTGCCCCCGATCTCATTCTCGTGCCGCGCGATGAGCACGCCGTCGCGTGTCACTACCAAATCGGGTTCGATGTAATCCGCACCCTCCTCGATCGCCAGCGCATAGGACGCGAGGGTGTGTTCCGGCCGCTCGCCGCTGGCCCCGCGGTGCGCAATGACGAGAATCTTGGAGGGAAGTTCGTTCATATCCCCCAGTTTAACGTACGCGCAACGATGCGAGGCTCCCCTCATGCAGGAGCCTCGACTTAGGTCTCACACGCGCCCGTCGACTTACCGCGGCAGCGCCAGCGTCGACATCCCGGCATCGGCCGCTGGCATCAACATATTCGTACCTGGAACCCAGAGCGTCCCCGGCAACGGAGCCTTGCCTGAATCTGCGTGCTCCGATGTCGGTTGCGCCGCGAACGCGATGCCAATGGCGAACAGCGCAGCGGCCGCCAGTGTCACTTTTCGTCGATACATTACCTTGCCCCTTGCCGGCTATTGTTGCTGCGGCGGCAGGTACGGCGGCGATTCCATCACGGTGCCCTGCGGCGGCAGGTACGGCGGCGACTCCATCACGGTGCCCTGCGGCGGCAGGTACGGCGGCGACTCCATGGCTGCCATAGCGGATCCGGCGGCTGCACAGCCGATGACCA
>CAYRAC010000084.1:0-8842 GCA_964422045.1 uncultured Steroidobacteraceae bacterium | reverse complement strand
GGCGGCGACTCCATGGCTGCCATAGCGGATCCGGCGGCTGCACAGCCGATGACCAAACCGACTAAACTGACCTTCATTTGATTCTCCTTGGGTTGTGGAACGAGCGACAGACAGACGACCTGATAGGGCGGTCTGTATAGATAGAAGCGACGCCGGGATTGGAATCCCATCAATTGCGCCGCCACAATGTATGCTTAAGGGAAAACCTGAATTGATTGCTATGAATTTTCTGTCACGGTGAGCGAATGACGATGCAGGTTCCAGCGAGTTTCACTCAGCTCCTGACCGAATGGCGTTCGGGCCATCCGCAGGCGCTCGAGCGTTTGACGCCGCTGGTCTACGACGAACTGCGGCGCCTGGCGCGCAACTACATGCGCGCGGAACGCGGCAGCCATACCTTGCAGGCGACCGCCGTGGTCCATGAGGCCTTCATCCGGCTGATTCATGCCAATATCGCGCTGCAGGATCGGGGTCATTTTTTCGCAGTGGCCTCGCGCCTGATGCGCCGCGTGCTGGTCGACCACGCCAAATCGCGCTCGCGCTTGAAACGCAACGCCGGCGCCCAGGATCGCAACGCTGCCGCGGACACGGACAACGCAGCCGCGCCGCTGCAGTTCGATGTGATCGCGCTCGATGATGCGATTGAAGGGCTGCAGCGCATGGAACCGCGCTTGGCTCGCGCCATCGAACTGCACTATTTCGGTGGCTTGACTCACGAGCAGATAGCCGCGGCGGTCGGGTCCTCGGTGGCGACGGTGCAGCGCGACATTCGGCTCGCGCGCGCCTGGCTGTTGAACGAAATCGGCGGCACGTGGCCCGCATGATCCCGCAGGCACGCTGGCAGCAAATTCAATCGCTGTTCGAGGAGCTGATCGAGACCGGGCCGACCGAGCGGCTGGCACGTCTGGCGAGCGCATGCGGCGACGATAAGGAATTGCGCTCCTCGCTCGAATCCTTGCTCGCGTCCGACCAAACCCGCGAGGACCCGTTGCTGCAGGCGATAGGCGAAGCCGCAGAGTCGTTGTTGGAGGGCCACCAGGATCGATTGATCGGCGCGCAGGTCGGCCCGTATCGCGTGACCTCGATTCTCGGGCACGGCGGCATGAGCACCGTGTATCGCGGCGAGCGCGACGAGTCGCAATACCAGCAGACGGTGGCCATCAAGGTTTTGCAGCACGCGACCCTGCATCCGCGATTGCGCAGCCGCCTGCACAGCGAACGGCACATCCTCGCCACCCTCGATCACCCCTCGATTGCACGTTTGATCGACAGCGGCGATCTCGAGGATGGAACGCCGTATCTCGTCATGGAGTACGTCGATGGCGAGTCCATCGACCGCTACTGCGACAGCCGCACCCTGTTCGTTCGCGAGCGCCTGGAATTGTTCGTTCAAGTATGCGCCGCCGTGCAGTACGCGCACCGCAATCTGGTAGTGCATCGGGACATCAAGTGCGCGAATATTTTCGTCACCGACGCGGGCGCGCCGAAGTTGCTCGACTTCGGCATCGCCAAGCTGCTGGCGCCGGAAAGCCTGTCGCACACCCTGCCGGTGACGCGGCTGCAGGAGCGGATCCTCACGCCCGAGAATGCGGCCCCCGAGCAAGTTCTCGGCCGGCCGATCACCACCGCGACCGACATCTATGCGCTCGGCGTATTGCTGTACCAACTCCTGACCGGCCGCTCCCCGTATCGGCTCCTGAGCTACAGTCAGCTGCAGTTGGAACGCGCCATCTGCATGGACGACCCGGTGCGTCCGAGCCAAATGGTGATCTCGAAGCTAAGCGGCGAAAAGGATGCGGATCGCAGCCGGATCTCCGATCGCCGCGGACTATCGCCGCAGCGGCTGCGCGCCCGCTTGAGCGGCGATCTGGACGCGATCATCGCCATGGCGATGCGCAAAGAGCCCGAGCGCCGCTATCCCTCGGTGGAGGCGCTGGCGGATGACTTGAATCGACATCTCAACGGCCAGCCGGTGCGCGCGCGGCAGGGGGACTGGCGCTACCACACCGTGAAGCTGTTGCGGCGGCACGTATGGGCGGTGGCTGCAATTGCTGCGGCGTTTCTCGGACTGGCCCTGTTCGGCGGCGCCATGCTTTGGGAGAACCACCGCATTCAGCTGGCCAGGGACGCAAGCGCCCAGGAACGCGACCGCGCACGTGAGGTGTCTGCCTTCTTGGTGGATGTGTTCTCGCAAGCCGACCCTTTGCACGCTCAGGGCAAAGAGGCGACGGCCAAGGATCTGTTGGACCGCGGCGCCGAGAAAATCAAAGGCAACCTGACCCTGCAGCCGGAAGTGCGTGCACAGCTTCTCGAAAGCATCGGTCTCGCCTATCGGCGCCAGGGCTTGAGCGAGCGTTCGATTCCGCTGTTCGAGGAGGCGGTCGCGATACGCCGTCAGGAACGCCCCCTCGACAATGGCAAAATTGCGGTGGCGATCGCGAATCTCGCACGCGCCCTCACTGATTCGGGTCACCTGATATCGGCGGAGGCCAATCTGCAACAGGCGGTGACCTTGACCGAGACCGGCGGCCGCCAAGACTCGGTCGAAACGGCGGATATCTTGGTTCAATTCGGCAACTTTGCGCTCGATGCGAAGAGCGATCCCGCGCGCGCCGCTCAGTTATTCAATCAAGCGCTCGAGTTGTATCGCAGTGCGCTTGGTCCACAGAACCTGCAAGTCGCTTCCGCGCTCAATGGTCTCGCGGCCGCAACGGCGTGGATGAGCGATTTCCCGTTGGCGGAGCATTACCAGCGCGAAGCACTGGACATTTTCCAAGCGACGGTGAGCCGCACGCATCCGGATAACGCGGTGGCACTCGCGACCTTGGGCAGCATACTCACGCAACGCGGAAAATATGCCGAAGCGGAGCAGGTATTGAACGAGGCCTTGCAAATCGAGCGCAGCGTGTTTGGCCCGGACCATCCGCGGATCGCCTCCATCGAAGCCGATTTGGGTGTTATGTACGACCGCGAAGGCGACCTGACGCGCGCCATCGCCGCCACCGAGACCGCCTTGCGGATCACGCGCGAGCGGCGCGGCGCGAGCCACTATACGGTGGGGTACTATTTGGATTCACTGGCAACCCTGTTCCTCAAGGCCAACGATCTACCGGCGGCCGAGAGCGATGCGCGTCAGGCACTTGCGGTGTATGCAGAATCCTTGCCGGCGCGCCATTTATATGTGGCTTCGACGCGCCAGCTGCTCGGCGAAGTGCTGCTGCGGCGAGGCTCGCTCGCGGCGGCGGAAGCGGAGTTTCGCACCGCTCTCGACATCAACATCGGACTCGCCGGAGCCGACAGTTGGCGTACCGCACGCAGCGAAGCGAGTTTGGGTTGGGTGCTCATTGAACGCGACCGAGCCGCCGACGGCCTGCCCATGCTGCGAGCCGCCCGTGCCAAACTACTGGCGACCGTCGGTGCCCAGCATCCTGCAACACAGCAAGCGACCGCGCGTCTGACGGAATATTTTCACGTACATCACCGCGATGCCGAGGCTGCGCAGGTTCTCGCGGCGCCCGACAAGCTGTAAGCTTGAGGAACTAACCGACCAGAACCAGGTCCGAACCCTAGGAGTCTTGATGTCTATAAGAAAACAGATTGCCGCTCCCCTGTTTTTCTCCGCGCTGCTCACCTGCGCTTGCGTGCCTGAGCTTGGGGTTGCCGGCGCACGCGAAGAAGGCCGCCTCCTGACGGCGACCGAAGTCGTGGAAGAAGTGCAGGCCATGCCGGATCAGCAGATTCCGGACGCACTCCTGTCGCGTGCCTACGGTATCGCGGTGATTCCCGATGTGACCAAGGTCGCCTTCATTTTCGGCGGCCGTCATGGGAATGGCGTGCTCGTGGTGCGCGACAAATTGACTTCTGCCTGGAGCAATCCAAGCTTCGTTTCTCTGACCGGCGGAAGCTGGGGCTTTCAGGCCGGAGCGCAATCCTCCGACATCGTTCTGGTGTTCACCACCAAGACCGGCATCGAAGGCATTGCCGGAGGCAAGCTGACCTTGGGCGCGGATGCGTCGGTCGCCACCGGCCCGGTGGGACGGCAGGGTTCTGCGGCCACCGATATGAGTTTCAACGCGGAGATCTATTCTTACGCGCGCACACGTGGCTTGTTCGGCGGCATCGCACTCGACGGCAGTGTCATCTCCATCGACCGTTCGGCGAATAGCGCGCTGTACGGCAAGAGCGGCGTGACCGCCACCGACATCTTCTCCGGGCAAGCACCCGCGGCGCCGCCGACCGCGCAGCGTTTCTTGGATCGATTGGCGCAGGCGACCCACACCCCGCTGCGCAGTTCGCCGGCACCGGCGGCGGACGTGCCGGCCGCGGCGGCAACACCCGCGACGCCCGCAACCACCCCCGCGCCGACTGCCGAAGCGCCGCGCACCTATCCGCTGGAACAGCAGCACTAGTGACTCTGCGCGCGTTGACACTGGCGGGTCTCGTGCTGTCGGGCGCGCTCGCGCAAGCGCGCGCGCCGCTGGTGCTGTTGACCGATTTCGGAACCCAGGACGGCGCCGTGTCCGCCATGAAAGGCGTGGCGTATGGCGTATCTCAGGACTTGTTGATCTCCGACCTGAGCCACGAAAACCCGAGCATCTTCGCCGGTGCCTATCGGCTCTACCAGACTGAACAGTTTTGGCCGGCGGGCACGGTGTTCGTTGCGGTCGTCGACCCGGGAGTCGGCACCAAGCGGTTGTCGATCGTGCTCAAAACCCGCACCGGGCATTATTTCGTCGCGCCTGACAACGGCCTCACGTCGCTGGTCGCCGAACGCGATGGCATCGAAGCAGTGCGGCAAATCGATGAGCATATCAACCGGCGTCCCGGCTCCGAAGACTCGCATACCTTCCACGGGCGCGATGTGTTCGCGTACACCGGCGCGCGCCTGGCGGCGGGGGTCATCACGTTCGAACAGGTGGGACCCGAGCTACCGCCGCAATCCCTGATCGCGATCGCGTACCGCAAGGCGCAACGCCAGGGCGAGAAGGTCTCGGGAATCGTTCCGATACTCGATGTGCAGTTCGGCAATGTCTGGAGCAACATACCGAAGGATCTTTTCGATCAATTGCACGTGCCGCTGGGCACGGCATTGCATGTGCGCATCTATCACCATGGTGAACTCATCGACGACAGCGTCGCACCCTATCAGCGCACGTTCGGCGACGTGCCGGTGGGCAAGCCGTTGGTGTACGTCAACAGTCTGTTGAATCTCGCGGTGGCCCTCAATCAAGGGAACTACGCGGCCGCCCACAAAATCGAATCGGGACCGGACTGGTCCATCGAAATCGGCAAGAATTGAGACTTTTCAGTCGATCTCGTCGACGCTCACCAGCGCGGCGCCGAACACATTGGAACACGCGCTCGCGACGGCGCTATCGCGCTTGTCGGCGGCAGTCATGCAGGCCGGCTTGCTGGCCGCGGCGGATAGCGTGGCGATTTGACTGATCTGCGCCACGGCCGGCGTCGTTGGGCGAATTTTCTCGAACGCACCCGCGGCACTGACATATTCGGCGGGCAGCGCCAGCGCCGAAAAATCCCGCGGCGTGGCGCTGATCATCACCAGCATGTGGTCCGTGCCGTGCGGCCCCAACGCCGTTACATTCCACTCCGGTCGCGGCAACGGCAGGTCCTGGTTGGCGCGGATCGCGTTCTTCGAGTCGAGCTGATTCGGAAACAACAGATAGAAGCTGCCGGGCTGCGTGCCCTGGTAGAACATGTACACATACCCGTCGCGTTGCGAGCGCAGCGACATCGAGAGGTTGGTGCCGATTTTGAGCGTCGGCTGGCTGAGCCTCGCCTGCACCTGCCAGCGGTCATCCCGCTGATTGTAGATGGCGTTCATCGTCGCGAGCGGATCCGCTGCGGCAGTCGCCGCAGCCTGCGGTGCCGCGCCGCCGCTCGCGCTGGGGCTCTGACTTGGCGCAGAAAACGCCGGCACCAGCGCGCCGTTGCCTGCAAGCGTCGCATGCTGGCGTGCCGCGTCCTCCTGCGACTTGTCGAGCCGCGCCTGAACGCAAGCGGTGAGTTCTTGCATCGAAATCGAGCCGCTGTGATCGGTATCGGTCGCGCCGCCGTTCAAGCACTGCTCGAAGTTGTAGGTGAGCGCACCGCCCTTGGAGGTGTCCCAGGCAACCTCGTTGTTCCTCGAGGCGGCGAGAATCACCAGATTGTTATCCGTCGTATCGAGGTCGACGCCGCGAGTCTGCGAGAAGCTGCGGTCATTCACCGCCACCGCGCATTGCGGACTCGAAGCCTCCGGCAGGTACTTTGCACGCATCGAGCCCGCCGACCCCAAGTCGCGTGTGCTGGCCACCTTGGCGATGCCGCCAGAATGACAAGAATCGAGCATGACGATGGTCTTGTCGGTTTTCTTACTGAGCGGTTTGAGCATCTCGGCGAATTCGGTATTGGTCACCACCCGCATATCCTGCATCACGATGCTTTCCGTGCACTGGTTCGTCACCTTGCTGAAGAAGCGCGCGCCGTGCCCGGAGAAGTACACGTACAGTTTATCGCCCGGCATGATCACCTGGTTCATGCTCGCCATCGCCTGTTTCAAGCCCTCGCGAGTCACTTGCTGCTCAGAGAGCTCGACGATGTTTTGCGGCGGCACCCCGAAACGCTGCGCCAATTCGTTGGCAAGTTTCCTGTCGGTCATCACGCCCGGCAAGGGACTGCGCTGGTATTCGGATACCGTGATGATCAGCGCGTGGTTCGACGGCAGTTGCGGCGCGTGTAATCCACCCGATTGGGCATACACGGGACCGGCAAGCAGCCACGCCAGAAAAACTCGGGACGGTATTCGCAGATGTCGAATTCGCATGATTTAAGTTCCGCAGGAGACTTTGCCGGTGGCGGGGTAGGTTCGCACCGCCATTTGCTGCACGCCGACGCCGCCTGAGGTGCCTGCCAAACCCTTGGCGATCGCCTGCGCGCGGGCGTCATCCGAGCCAAAGGGCTGCACGCCGTTCTGGTCGGCGAAGAAGCTTGGCTGCTTTTCGAACGCCACTACGGCAACTTGGTCCGTGCCAAACGGGGCCGTCACCAGAATCCGCGCCTTGGGGTCAGTGCTTGGAATTGCGCGCGGCGACCCCGCGGCGATGATTTCCCGTTCCGACGCCCGCGTCGGATAGAGCACAATCAGTTTGCCGTCGCTGTTGAGGTCCATGACCATCACATACGCCGGCTTTTGCAGCTTAACTTCGAACACGAAAGATTCGCATTGTACGAAGGTGTCGCCGCGACTTCCCGGGTCAGTCTCGGCGCGCAGGCCGAGGCTCGCGTCGTTCGCGGGCAAGACATGGTTCAACCATGCCTGCGCGCTGATGCGCTTGATCAGCGCAGGGTCGCTCGCCGGCTTGGTCACGATCGGATCGCCCGCCGGGCCGCGCAAATCCACCTGCTCGCCGTGCTGTTTCACCGTCATATCGGGTTTCGCATCGACGAGCGCGACGCCGCTCAAGCTCGCGATCTGCGTCTTCAGCGCCGGCGACACCGACTCGAGTTTCACATGCAGCGTGGTGCTGCGCGCCGCAGTCGCCGCAGCAGCAGCAACACCGGCTGCCGGCGCCGCAGTCGCCGCAGTCTGGAGCGCAAGAAACGGCCGCGCCGCAACGTTCAGAGGATCTTCAGCGACGGTCGGGAGCAATTGCGGATGCTGCTGGAAATTGTGCTCCATCCAGTCCACCATTGCCTGACGACCCTGCGCGTAATTGAACGATCCGGCCGGATAAAATTGTCCGTTCATGAGCCGCAGGAAAGCGTCGGTGAAGGCTCCGTGGTATTGATTATCGATCGTCGGCGCTTGTCGCAACCCCTCGTCAGATGAAATATCCGCGCCGCTCTCGCTGTCGCTGGCTCCCGAAAGCAGCAAGACATGCTGGTAGGGATACGGCGGCGGGGTCGGTCGCGGCGTCACCGCCACCGGCGCGGGAGCGGGTTGTGCTTGCGAGACACCGAGGTCGCGGGTCTGCAGCGGCAGATAGCGCGACGTACTGTGTGTCTCGCCGAATGCGCGCACTACTTGTCCGGAAAAGCAACTGTCGGAAACGACGACGACCCACCGGCCGCCTTTGTCCAGGGCCGACAGACGCGGTACCAGATCACGCCTACCGACGATCAACGAGAGTTGTGTCGCCTTCGGCGAACTCACGTCCACATCGTAGGGCACCCAGGCCCCAGAATCGTACGGCAGATCGTACTTGTTGTGATTGTCGTTGGCGCTGGTGCCGTGACCGCTGTAATAAATGAGGACGGTATCGCCGGCGGTGCTGCGCTGTTGCAGCGCCGAGATTTGCTCGAGGATCCGGTCGTGGGTGGCGTCTTGATCGTGCAGCACGACTACATCGCCCGGCTGAAATCCCCAGCGCTGCGTCAGCCCCTTCTGCATCGAAACGAGATCGTTGGGCACCCCGAGGAGCTTGGCCCCCTGCAAGCCGGGGGCTTGAAACGTACCGACTCCCACCAGCAAGGCGATGTTTCGCGCAGCGGCGGGGTGGCAGAGAATCGAGCACAACAACAGCGCCGCCGGTGGCAGCACGCGTCCGCGAAAACCCATTCTATATCCCCAGGGTAATGGCTTACTCTTGCCGCATTGTACAACTTACGGCCGGCGAGCGAACCGTCGAAACTTGGGGTAAAGTAAAAACCCTGACGCGCGCGCCGCTGCGGCCGTGCGTTGCATTACGGCAAATAACATAATGGCTGAGTGTTTCCAATGCTCTGCAAAGCACTCTTCGCGCGGTTGCTCGGGAGGCTTCCGGTGAATGCCGCGTGCACACGTCGGCTAATTTGCCTTGCATGCGGCGCATTGAGTCTTTTCCAGGAAGACCTAACATTACGC
>CAYRAC010000083.1:0-10753 GCA_964422045.1 uncultured Steroidobacteraceae bacterium | reverse complement strand
AAGCCAATGCGACCATGGTAGTGTTTCCGCCGGGGCCCGAACCGATGTGGGATTACCGCCGCAGCGCCATCCGCACGGTCCTCGAAGCGGCGACCGGGATGTTGCTGGGTCGGGCGAATTATTTTGCGACAACGACAGAGACCAGAATCAAACAATTATGACAATCACAGTATCCCGTCTGACGCCCGCACTCGGCGCCATCGTCGAGGGTGTCAAGCTTGCCGACGAACTGCCGCAGGAGTCGGTCGATCGCCTCAACGAGCTGTTGGTCGAACACCAGATTCTGTTCTTTCGCGAACAGCCGATCACTCCCCAACAGCAATGCCGGTTCGCGGCACGCTTCGGCCAATTGCACGTTCATCCGATCTATCCCGTGTTGCCCGACTTGCCGCAGATCCTATTACTCGATACGCACGGTGATTTTCTACCCGACAATGACAACTGGCACACGGATGTGACGTTCAGTCAGACCCCGCCAATGGCCGGTATCCTCGCCGCCAAGCAATTGCCGAGCGCCGGCGGCGACACGCTCTGGTCGAGCAATTTGGCCGCGTATGAGGCGTTGTCGGCGCCGATGAAGCGCCTATTGGAGGGACTTACCGCCGAACACTCCGTGCTCAAGTCCTTTCCCGCCGCACGCTGGGGAGCCGATCCCGCATCCAAGGAGCGCTACGAGCGTGCGGTCGCGAAGCATCCCCCGGTGACCCATCCCGTGGTGCGCACGCACCCGGTCTCCGGGCGCAAGAGCCTGTTCGTCAACGATGGCTTCACGACCCACATTCACGAGCTGAATCCGCGGGAGAGCGACGCGTTGCTGGGTTTCCTATTTGCGCACGCGGCGCGCCCGGAATTTACCCTGCGCTGGCGCTGGCGCGTCGATGACCTGGCGTTCTGGGACAACCGGATCACGCATCATTACGCCGTCGCGGATTACCTGCCCGAACGGCGCGTCATGCACCGCGCGACGGTCATTGGCGACCGCCCTTTCTAGAGTTCTTCGTATCCCCGCGCTTCGAGCGCGAGCGTCGCGATCATCGGCTTGCTACCGAAACGGGCGCGCAGGCCGAAAGCAAGCAGCAGAATACCGAGGCTGACGAGGCCGAAGATGAGCGGCGTGCGCTGCTCGGGAATGAAGCCCATCGCGAGCACAATGCCGAGCATGCCGGCGATCGCCAAATAGGTCAGATAGGGATACGCCCACATGCGGATTTTCAGGCGCGCCGGATCCTCGCGCTCCAGACGCGCGCGCAGGCGCAGCTCGGAAACTGCGATCAGAACGTACACGAATATCGCCACGGTCCCGTACGAGTTCACGAGAAAGGCAAACACCGCGTCCGGCGAGACATACGACATGATCACCGCGCCGTAGCCAAACACGGTGCCGAGCAGAATCGCGCGCGCTGGCACGCCGTTGGCGCCGAGTTTCGCCAATTCCGCCGGCGCATCGCCGCGCCGGGTGAGCGCGAACAGCATGCGCGAGGACGCGTACAGTCCCGAGTTCAGGGCGGACAGCACAGCGGTGAGGACCACGGCATTCATGATATGCGCCGCCGCGGGGATGCGCATGGCAGCGAGCGCACTGACGTACGGAGTCATGATTTGGGCGGAATTCCACGGCACCAGGCACACGACCAGTAGGATGGAGCCCACGTAGAAGAACAAGGCGCGGCTCACGACCGAATTGGTTGCCCGGGCGACGGCTTTGGCGGGCTCGGCGGCCTCGGCAGCCGCGATGCTGACGATTTCCGCGCCGAAATAAAAGCCGGTGGCCGCGACCGCCCCCGTCAATATGGGAAGCAGGCCGTTCGGCGCGAAGCCGCCGTGTCCCGTCAGATTGGCGATGCTCGCGGTCGTACCCGGCCATAGGCCGAGCACGTACACGCTCGCGATCAGCAAGAATGCCGTGATCGCCGCGACTTTGATCGAGGCAAACCAGAATTCGAATTCACCGAATGACTTCACCGAGACCAGATTGGTCAACGTCAGCGACAATAACAACGTCAAACTGGCGAACCAGGGCGGCACGTTCGGCAGCCAGAAGCGCACCAGCCCGGCACCCGCCACCGCTTCGAGCGCCACCACGATGACCCAGAAATACCAATACATCCAGCCGGCGAGGAAGCCGGCGAGTTCGCCGAGTTGCGGCCGATCGCTCCATGCGAGCCGCGCGTACTCGTAAAATGAGCCGACCGCGGGCAGAGCGACGGCCATTTCGCCCAACATCCGCATCACCAGCACCACCAAGAGGCCGGTGATCGCGAACGAAATCACGGCCGCCGGTCCCGCCGCCTTGATGACCACGCCGCTGCCCACAAACAGACCCGCGCCGATGACGCCGCCCAGGGCGATCATCGTCATGTGTCTTTGTCGCAAGGCATGGTGCAGGCCGCTCGAGCCGCGAGGATCAGTGTTCACACCGGCACTCTACTGGATTTCGCCGTGAATGGCGTCCGTGTCAAAGCAACCGCATAATGGCGCCACTGAACCGACTGCCTGGAGCGTGCATGCCTCGAATCATGTTATCGGCAATTCTGTGTTGCGCAGGGCTCGGCGGCGTTTCGCAAGCCGGCGACGTGCCGGACGTCAAGCCGGGGTTGTGGAAAACGACCACGACCACCGGCGATCCGAACGTCCCCGCGCAAAGCGGCACCATGTGCACCAGCACGGCGCTGTTACAGACTCTCTTCGATCAGCGGCTCAAGGACCCCGCGCGGCCCTGCAAGCAGACCAGCGTGGTGCACTCCGGCACCACGATCACCGAGCAGACGGAATGCAAATTCGACGGCACGGTGAAAAGAAATAAAGTGGTCACCGTCGTCAGCGGCGATACGGAAGTTCGAACGGAGATTCATGAGGAAGGCAAGAACACGGTCACCGTCAGCGACAGCAAGTGGTTGAGCGCGTGTCCCGCGGGAATGCAGCTCGGCGATTTCGTCGGCGCCGATGGCATGAAGTTCAATATTCTCCACCCCGAGAATGCCAGGGCGCCGGCGAAAGCTCCCTGAATCCAGGGTTAACATATCCTCAAAAATCGCGATTGGTTCACGGAATGGCACGTGACATAAGCGGTAGCGTCGACCGCCCAGTGATCGGAAACATCCGGGGTAACGCACGTGAACAAATTCCAGGCGCAAATCAAGCAATCACCGCCGATTACGCTGCTCCACACGCTGACTTGCCCGAACCTCGCTCGATGTACCCCGACTGACACATTGCGCGTGGTTCGCGCGCGCAACGTCGCCGAGGCGGTGCTCGATTTGATCGAGACATATATGGCCGACGATGTGCGGCGCACGGTCTGCGTGTGCGGCTGCGCCAAGGGCGGCAAACCGACGTCCGATTGACGCGCGCCGCCGCCGTCCGCCAGAACGTGCGCCAGTCCTCAGGCGGCAAAATAATATGGCGAATCGACGCGGAATTTTCCGTAAGAAGAGTGACCCATGTCGCGCCGCGCGCGAAATGCCGTGACAAGATGTTACGACAGGGCAGTAAGCAGCTTGGTAATGACTACTAACATCACGGATTTCTTGGTCATCGTTCCCACGTATCGACGACCCGAATTTTTGGCCGCGGCGCTGCGCAGCGCATTGAGTCAATCAGGCGTGAGCAAGCAGATCATCGTCGTCGATGACTGCCCGGACGGATCGGCGGGGCCGATCGTAGCGAGCCTCGATCCTGCGATCATCTACCTGAAGAACCCGCACCCCTCGAGCGGCTGGCCGGCGAGAGTCCGCAATTACGGCTTCGATACATCGCTGCAGATGGGTATTCGGGCCCGTTTCGTGCATTTTCTGGATGACGATGATACCGTACCGGACGGCCATTACGAGCATGTCAAGCAGGCGTTCGCGGCGCACCCAAGCGCCGGTGTGATGTTCGGCGTGCTCAAACCTTTTGCGGAATTCTCCCACGACGTGGAGCGTCGCAAGCGGCAGGAGGCGCAACTCAAGCAGAAGCGCAAAGAGTTCTTGCATACCGCACGCGTGGCGTGGATTTACCACCACCTCGGTTCGACTCTGAAGATGGGAATGCTGCGCCGCTGGCTGTATCGCAGCCACGCGATCGTCGGCAGCCATTTATTCTTGTGCAGCGGCGCGGTGATTCGTCACGAACACGCGGTCGCGCTCGGCGGGTTCGATCCCAACATCCGCATCACCGAGGACTACGAGTTCTTCACGCGCGCCATCTTGGCAAACGGTGCGCATTTCTTGGAACGCGTGTCCGCCAACTATCGTGTCGGCAGCCTCGACTCCCTGTGGAACCCGCTCGAGATCAGCCCGCAGGGCCAGCTCGATCATTTTGCGGAAGCGCAGCGATTTCTGACCGCGCGCTACCTGCGCCTGCAATCCGAAATCGGCGTGGTCAGATTCAAAGCGACGCGAATCGCATTCGAGTGCGTCTCTTGGCTGCTCGATACCCTGGTCATACCCGTGCTGGACCATTTCGAGCTCGCGACCTTTCGCCGCGACCCCCCGCGCCGAACGGCGCGGATTCCCTTGGGCGATTTCCGGCACGGCGAACCGTAACGCCGACGAGCGCGCTGCTGGCTGCGCGGCCGGGGAGCTATCGAGCCCGGCGCTTATGTCAAGAACCTCGTAATTTACGCATTTTCGCGCGCCCGAGCGGCGCGTAATTTTTTTTTGCGACCTACCCTGAACCCGCCGCCGTTGTGACGAAGATCACAGGCAAACAGACTATCTCGTGTGACATTGCTCACTCTCGATTGTGCATATAGTCAAGTGTCCCCGAAGAGTCGACGAGGCAACCTCACAGAAGGCCGGCAGGGAGAGGCTCATGGAACATCGTTGGGGTAGGCGACAACCTACCGACGTCAAGGTCCGCGTGGCGTCGACAGACAAAATCGGGACCGGCCGCATCCTGAACATCAGCATGACCGGCGCTTTCATGGCGACCAGAATGCCCCTGCGTCTGCTGTCGGTGGTATACGTGGCGTCGAGTTGCTCGCGAAGAGTTCGTACCTCCGGTATGGCGGCATTTGTCGTGCGCCACGACGCCGGTGGCGTCGGACTCGAATGGTGCGAGGCGTTGCAAGACGGGTTGGGTGTCGTTGCCCGCCTCGCGCTGCTGTCGAACAATGATGTCGAAGCGGCAGCCGTACAACCATTGCCCGCAGAGTCGCGTCCGCAGCATGCCGCGCAAGGCCATTCGCGGCGCTGACTCGCGGCGCTGCTAACCGACGACGACTTCGCTGATCTGCACCACCGGCGCGAGGTCGGTGTAGTTGGGGATGTCTCCCATGATCTCATTGACGTGCGGACCGAACCCGGCCTGAAAGGACTCGACCGAATCGCAAAAGATATGGCACATGCCGACATACGTCGCCGGTGCCCCGGGGGAACCGCCGGCAAGACCCCTGTCGACCGTATAGAACTTGCACGTATCGCCCATTTTGGCTTTCACCAGCGGCATGTGCGTATCGCGGTAGTAAGTGTGATCAAAGCGCGCGCCCGGGGTATTCGGATACATCACGGATACTTTGATCATTGGCTGCT
Organism: uncultured Steroidobacteraceae bacterium; assembly: GCA_964422045.1. Taxonomy (GTDB): domain Bacteria; phylum Pseudomonadota; class Gammaproteobacteria; order Steroidobacterales; family Steroidobacteraceae; genus Bog-1198. The sequence goes on along the minus strand of CAYRAC010000083.1, from coordinate 5,240 downwards.
CCCTGAGTGGCGGGCGAAACGCTGCACGCCAAGTCTACTGCCCTGCCGGGAGAAATCCCAGCCGAGCGGCCGCAGCGCACCGCCCTCGGTTGTTGTAGCCTACGCGGCATGAAAGCACTCTGGGTGAGCGTCGCGGTGGTCCTGGTCTCCGTTGCTCAGCCGGCGGCGCTGCTCTGGGCCGATCAAGTCTCGCCGGCCTCATCCAACGTGCCGGGCGCGGCAACTCCGGGCGTTCACGCCGACGGACGAGTCACTTTCACCTTGCTGGCGCCGGATGCGCGCAGCGTCCAAGTGGCCGGTGGCGACGGACTCGGCGCCGGCCCATTTCCCATGACACGCGGCAGCGGCGGTCTCTGGAGTGCGACAACTCCGCCGAGCGTTCCCGGTTTCCATTATTACTGGTTCGTTCTCGACGGCGTTTCGATCAACGACCCGGCGAGCGAAACCTACTTCGGCTATGGCAGGGAAACGAGCGGCATCGAAGTACCGGAGGCCGGCGCCGATTACTATGCCATCCGCAATGTTCCCCACGGCGATGTGCGCGCCAAATGGTATTGGTCGACGACCACCGGCGAGTGGCGGCGCGCGTTTGTCTACACGCCGCCCGACTACGATAAGAACCCGATCGCGCGCTACCCGGTACTCATCCTGCAACACGGCATGGGGGAGGATGAAACGGGCTGGACGCGGCAAGGCAAGGCTCAGTTCATTCTCGATAATCTGATCGCCTCCGGCAAGGCCCGGCCCATGATCGTGGTGATGGATCGCGGCTACGCTACCCAGGCGGGCACGCCGCTCGTCACGCTTGGACCGGACGTGCCGCTGCAGAACTTTCAAATCGCCTTCAGCGCTTTCGAGAAGGTGGTGCTGCACGATCTGATACCGGCGATCGACACTGCCTATCGAACGCTCCCCGATCGAGAGCACCGGGCGATGGCCGGCCTGTCGATGGGCGGCATGCAAACTCTGTTCATCACCCTCCACCATGAGGACGTGTTTGCCTACATAGGCTCGTTCAGCGGTCCAATCGTCCCGAACTTCAAGTCCGAAAGCCTGATCAGCGATCCGCAGGTGTCGTTCGATACCAAGACAGCCTACGACGGCGCCTTCTCACAACCCGCGCTGTTCAACAAGCGCGTGAAGTTGCTTTGGCTCGGCGTCGGCACGGCCGAGCCGGAACGTTTCCGCACCTCGATCGGAGGTGCCGCCAAGACCCTGCGAAGCGCCGGTGTCGAGTTGGTGTACGTCGAATCGAACGGCACGGCGCACGAATGGCAGACGTGGCGCCGCGCTCTGAAGGACTTTGCACCGCGACTCTTTCGCTGACGCCTTCGCAACCCGGCTCGGTACGATCGCCACTTTACTGGATGACTGGATATCCGTACAGTCTCGGCATGCGAGACCTCAAGATCGTACGACTCAGCGATGAATTCGGGCAATACGAACTTTGGTTGACCTGCAAGTGTGGGCATACGCGCCGCTGCAATCCGCGCACGTTGGCGTCGATCGCCGGTTGGGAGGCTGAACTCGCAGCGATCGTGCGCCGCCTTAGGTGCACCAAGTGCGGCGAGAGGAATTGTACGGCCCGGGCGCTACCGCCAACGCCGCCGCGCGGTTATAAATCTCACTAGGTTTCCCGCCCGCTCTTTCATGGCAAGATTGTTCGGCGATGCCGAAAGCCACCTTCGTCACATTCGACGGCACTCTATATTGCGTCGAGGCCGCGTGCGGCACATCGCTGATGCGCGCAGCGACCGACAGTCGCGTGCCGGGCATCGATGGCGATTGCGGCGGGAATTGCGCGTGCGCGACTTGCCATGTTTACGTCGATCCCGCCTGGTCGGGCCGAGTGGCCGTTCGCACGGCCAGCGAGCGAGATATGCTGAATCTGGTAGCCGATTTGCAGGACAATTCGCGCCTCGCCTGCCAGATCACGCTCGACGATAGTTTGAACGGCCTGGTCGTGACGCTGCCGGAATCTCAACACTGAGGCGCTTCGAATGAACACATCCGAGTCGGCCGCCCGCACCGCCGCCGCACGCGCGCGCGTCGCGGCACTCGATTTGAGCCGGGTCAACCCGGCCGATCCACAAGGATTCGTCGACGACTCCGCGCGATTCTTGTTCGAGCGCCTGCGACGCGAGGATCCCGTGCACCTCTCGCACAGTCCGGTGCCGGGCATCGATACCTATTGGTCGGTCACGCGCTATCGAGACATCATGCACGTCGACACCAAGCACGACATCTTCTCGTCTGAATACGGCATCACCTTGATGGATTTCGCGCCGGGTGACGCTCAGCATCTGAAGATGTTTATCGCGATGGATCCGCCCAAGCACGACGAGCAGCGCAAGGCCGTGAGCCCGATCGTCGCGCCCGCCAATCTCAAGAACTGGCGTGAACTCATCCGCGAACGCACCTGCAAGGTGCTCGATTCATTGCCGCGCAACGAGACGTTCGATTGGGTCGATCGGGTCTCGATCGAGCTCACCACCTACATGCTCGCGACGCTGTTCGACTTCCCGCTCGAGGACCGGCGTCTGCTCACCCATTGGTCCGATATCTCGACTGCCAACAAACTGACCAACCCCGATGCACCGGAACCCGAGGTGCGGATGGCGGAGCTACGAAACATGCTGGGCTACTTTACGCGCTTGTGGAACGAGCGCGTCAACGCGCCGCCTCGGAGCGATCTGGTCTCGATGTTGGCTCATGGGGCCGCGACGCGCAACATGGGCCCGCTCGAATACATGGGCAATTTGGTGCTGTTGATCGTCGGCGGCAATGACACCACCCGCAACTCCATGACGGGCGGTCTGCTTGCACTCCATGACAACCCGCAAGAGATGCAAAAGCTTCGCGCCAATCCCGCGTTGGTCGAGAGCATGGTCTCGGAGATCATCCGTTGGCAAACGCCGCTTGCCTACATGCGACGCACGGTCATGTCGGACACTGAACTCGGCGGCAAGCAGTTGAGACAGGGTGACAAACTGGCCATGTGGTATTTGTCCGGCAACCGGGACGAAACCGCAATTCCCGAGCCGGATCGATTCATCATCGATCGCGCCAATCCTCGCCAACATCTCTCCTTCGGATTCGGCATCCATCGATGCGTCGGCAATCGACTGGCCGAGCTGCAATTGAAGATTCTATGGCAGGAGATTCTGCGGCGCTTCGACAGGATCGAGGTGGTAGGTGAACCGGTGCGGGTGTGCTCATCGTTCGTGCGCGGCTTCAGCAAGCTGCCGGTGCGCGTACATTGATGTGATGATATTTCGATAAAAGATTATTAACCTATTGAAATAACGGCATATATACGACTAGAGAACTCATCTGGCCAGCACCTTGTAACCGTATGCGTTGGTCTTGCCATCCTCGCGCACCGCGTTGAACAACCCGGTTCTCACCACCTCGTTCCAGATCTCATCATCTTTCCACGTTCGATCGGTGAGCGCTGAATCCGCCAGGACTTCGAACGGCTTGTACCGATGATGCTCCTGCCCCTCGAGAAACGGCGAATTCTCGATGGTGTTGTACGAACAATGCAAGACGGTGCGCGGAAAGTCGGTCGCATTGCCAGATGATGCATGCAGCGTGTTGGCATGAAAGAAACAGGCGTCGCCAGACTCGAGTTCAACGGGAATCACAGGCAATCGGCGCTGGATGAGCGCAAGTCGAACCGGATCGCAGCCGCTCGCCTCGCCGATCGGACCATGATTGATTCGGCCGAGCAGATGCGATTCACGAATCAGGCTGACGCAGCCGTTTTCCCGCGTCACGCGGTCGACGCCGATCATGCAGGTGAGCATGTCGGGCCGCAAACAGCCCTCGTCGTACCAATACGGGTAGTCTTGATGCCAATCCCAGCGACCCAGCGTATGGGGCGCCTTCATCGACAGCTTCGAGTGCCAGGGGTAGCAAGGTTTACCGAGCAGCGCCTCCGCTGCGTTGACCAGGCGAGCCAGGCGCGCCACCCGGCCCAGGTAGTCATCGGTGAATTCGGTCCATTCGATCACTTCCTGGGCGTTGCCGGAACTGTCGGCGACGGCGCGCAGCCGCCCGCTGATGGACGGGTCGGTGAGACAGGCGCGGTGCAACGGTGCGATCTCGCTGGCGCTGAAAAACCCCGGTAGCAGCACGAAGCCGTCGCGGATGAAAAGAGCGACGTCGCGCGGGGTCAGACCCGCGCGGTTTATTGCGCCGCATTGCATTTCATCCGTAGCCACGCGTGTTCTGGAGACCTCTCTCAGCCGAACCGGGATCCAATTGGCGGTCGAGTAACAATATCAACTAGAGCAGCTCAAAGGCTATGACGACACAACTTTCCGTGCCAGGGGCTGCAGGGTCCTGCGCTTGACATATCTCTGACCCAGGGCGAGGTCGTTTGCTCCGTGCCGCACGGTTTGCTAGCGTCTGGATCTCAAATGAGCAGCCTTAAAATTTTCAAACCCGACGAAATCGACGAGACTCTCACTCGTGTTGTTGCCTTTGGCGGGCATACGCACTTGCTGTTTCCCTTCATCGACGCCACCGGGACGGCTCCGCAATTCAATTCGATCGGCTGCATAATCGAGGGAAGCGCGGCCACGATCGAGGATTTTGCGTCGCTCTCTGCATTGGTCGGCAAACACGGGGCGAGCGCCGTATGGTTCATCTCGTTCAACACACCGTGGCTGTTATCGGTTGCGGAAGCGGCAAAAGTCGAACAGCGTAGAAGGCCGCATCGTCAGTAAGGGCGGTTTTCACACCAGCCGGAGGACACCATGAACCTGTCTGATCAACGATTGGAAGAAATCCGCGCTTGGCTCTGCGGCGAAGCCGATCAGGACCCGTCGGTGAAAGATGAAGAATTGGCAGCGATCGCGAATGAACTCAAACAGTTGCGAATGCGGACATCGGCCGCCAGCCGCTCGGCTAATGCGCCCGCCCCGGCGGTTGGACACTGATTAGGGAAGGTGCGATGGCCGGCATGAGGGGCGGCGCACGCCGATAATCACCGTCGAATCGCGGATGATCACGCGCAGTTATCCAGGCCTCGCCGTCGCGGCAATGGTCTTGACTGACCGCGATCGAGTCTGACGACCGCTGGGTACGATCCTGCATGTTCTTATGCCTTTCGAGCATTGGACGGCAATATCTGTACCCATATCATTCGTGTCGCATTAACAACCCATATTTTTGATCGTTGGTCGACGTGCGTGGAGCAATATGAATGTCACAAATGCAGTGCGCCCGACGGG
>CAYRAC010000082.1:0-10859 GCA_964422045.1 uncultured Steroidobacteraceae bacterium | reverse complement strand
GGCGACAACCTCGCGCTTGCGCAGCAGTCGGAGAACGGTCTACCCGAGGACTACTATCAGTACCTGATCAGCGGCGGCACCGGTCAAACCTCGCATACCCCGGACCAACGCATCGCACACGTCAGCGCATTACCCGCAGGCCCGTTTCAATTGACGAACGGCAGGACGTTCGACTACAACGCCTATGCGGCAAGTCCCGTGCATCGCTTCTACCAGATGTGGCAGCAGCTCGATTGCAGCGTGGAACATGCCACGCCGGAGATTCCGTCCGGTTGCGACTCGAAATTGTTCTCCTGGGTTGAAGTCACGGTGGGCGCGGGCACCAACGGCTTGCCGCAGCCGGCGAACTTCAGCACCGAGTATTCGGCCGGCGCCAAAACCACGGGCGAGGGCTCGACAGCGCTCGGCTTTTACAACGTGCAACAGGGCGATGCGCCTTATTTCAAGAGCCTGGCGGATGATTACGCCATGAGCGACAACTTCCATCAGTCGGTCAATGGCGGCACCGGCGCCAATCACATCATGTTCGGGCACGGCGACGCCATTTGGTTCAGCGACGGGGCAGGCCACGCACTGCCGCCGCCGCACGATGTCGAGGTGGCCAAGGGCACCGCGAATGCCGGTGTCGTCGATGAGGTCGAGAACCCGAATCCCGCGCCCGGCACCAACAATTGGTACAGCGAAGATGGCTATGGCGGCGGTTCGTTCGGTTCGGCCTCGTACGGCGGCGGCTCCTACAGCGAATGCGCGAATAGCCAAGCGCCCGGCGTCGCCGAAGTCGTCAAGTACCTGCAATCGCTGCCTCGCAAGATCGATCCGCGTTGCGAGGCCGGGCATTACTATCTGCTCAACAACTACAACCCGGGCTATTTCGGCAACGGCAACAATGCCTTCACCGACACCAACGCCAACAACACGGTGTTCACCATTCCGCCCTCCTCCACCCCCAGCATCGGCGATTCCCTTCTGGAGAAGGGTGTCTCCTGGAAATACTACGGCGATCAATGGAACAACTATGTTCCCGACCCGTACCAGCTGAACTATGGGGCGATGGGTGCGAATACCGACGAATACTGCAACATCTGCAATCCATTCCAGTACGACACCTCCATCATGGCGAATCCGAAGATTCGGGCGGCGCACATCCAGGACACCGCGGATTTGTACTCGGACATCGCCAAGGGAACGCTTCCGGCCGTCTCCATCGTGAAGCCGAGCGGTCTGGTCGACGGTCACCCGAGCTCCTCGAAGCTGGATCTATTCGAAGGGTTCTCGAAGAAGATCGTCGATGCGGTCAAGGCGAATCCTGAGCTGTGGAAGGACACCGCCATTTTCATCACCTTCGATGAGGGCGGCGGCTACTACGACTCCGGTTACGTGCAACCGGTCGACTTTTTCGGCGACGGCACGCGCATTCCGCTGCTCGTGGTGTCTCGCTACACCAAACCGGGGCACATCTCGCACGACTATTCGGATCACGTTTCGATCCTCAAATTCATCGAGAGAAACTGGTCCATGCATCCGGTGACGCATAGGAGCCGCGACAACTTCCCGAATCCGGTCGCCGCGCGTCACAATCCCTATGTGCCGGTGAACTCGCCGGCCATCTCCGACCTGTTCGAGCTATTCGATTTTCGCGATACGTGGAATCGCTAGGGTAAGCCCCGGCGCGGATGCGGCGAGTTCTCGCCGCATCCGCCTTGGGCTCGCAGAAAATCGATTCGCGCGCTTCACGTTGTCCGCGGCTGGTCCCTATGCGACATTACCGCAATCATCGGCGCGGCGAACGCAGTGGCTTCATTCCCTTCCTACGACGTGATCATTGTCGGTTCCGGCGCGGGCGGAGCCGCGGCCGCCTATCGCTTGGCATTGCGCGGCGTCAAGGTGTTGCTGCTGGAAAAGGGTGCCCCTCTGCCGCACGACGGATCCACCTTGGACGATCGGCGGGTGGTGACGCACGGCGAGTTCTTGAGCAAGGAGCCGTGGATCGATGGCACCGGCCGGCCGATTTGTCCGCAGGAACATTTCAATCTCGGCGGCAAGACCAAGTGGTACGGGGCGGCGGTGTTGCGCTATTCGGGATCCGAGTTTGCCGCGGACCCCGCGTACTCGGCCCGCGGCTGGCCGATTGGCGCGGCCGAATTCGCGCCCTACTACGATGAGGCCGAGCGGCTGCTGGCGGTGCGCACATTCTCCTGCGAACCGGGGCTCAAGCTGATTCTCGAGCGCTTAGGCGCGTCCGACCGCTCCTGGCAGTCAACGCCCCTGCCGCTCGCCTTGTCCGCCGATATTCTGCGCCATCCCGAGGAAGCGACCCACTTCGACGGGTTCGCGAGCGCCGCCAATCTCAAGGGCGACGCGGAAGAGAATTTCTTGCGGCCGGTGGCCGACAGACCCAATCTTACGATACGCACCTCGGCCGAAGTGGCCGAGCTATTGCCGGCTCGCTCGGACGCTGCGCGCATCGGCGGCGTGAAGCTCATGAACGGCGAGGAACTGCGGGCGCCGGCGGTTCTGCTGGCCGCCGGCGCCCTGCATTCGCCTCGGCTCCTCCTGCGCTACCTCGCCGCGCACGCCGGTCGGTCCGATTTCCCGACGCTCGGCGCGGTAGGACGCAACCTCAAGAAGCACGTCTTGACGGCGCTCGTGGCGGTGTCTGTCTCGCCGCAGTCGGACCTGTTGCGCAAGACCATGATCACCACCCACACGGAACACCCGCACAGCAGCGTGCAGCCCTTGGGGTTTGACGCCGAAATGATCGCAACGCTGATTCCAAGGTTCGTGCCGCGCTTGGTGGCACGAATCATCGGGCGGCATAGTTATGGATTCTTCCTGCAAACCGAGGACGGATCGCATCCTGACAATCGAGTCCTCGAGCGCGGCGACCCGCCGGAACGGGTCATGGACTACGATGCGCTGCGCACGCCCGCCTCGCAAGCCGAACACCGCTCGTTCACGCGCGCGTTCAAGCGCGCACTGCTGCGCATCGGGTTCATCAGCTTGACGCAACGCATCGGTCTGGACGGCACGGCGCACATCGACGGCTCATTGATCGCCGGCACGGACCCGAACACCTCGGTCGTCGCTGCGAATGGTGCGGTATTCGGCATCGAGGGACTGTACGTGGTCGACGGCAGCGTCCTACCCCGCTCGAGCCGCGTCAATCCCTCGCTCACCATCTACGCGTGGGGCCTGCGCGTGGCGGAGCTGCTCGCCGATTCGCTCGAGGCTGCTCGCTGATGTGCCATCGCTCACGGATCAATCTCTGCGCGCTATTGCTGCTGCTCGGAGCGCTTGATCTTGCCGCGCGCGGCGCGGCCGCCGATGAGGCGTCCCGCGGGCTGTCCTTGCTGGTGCTCGGCTCCGGCGGCCCCGGCGCGACCGGCCGCGCCGGCGCCGGCTACCTGGTCATGCTCGACGGTACGCCGCGCATTCTCGTGGATGCGGGACCCGGCACCTTTGTGCGCGCCGGCGAGGCGGGCGCGGATTTGAGTCGCCTCGATATCGTGCTGCTCACGCATCTGCATGTCGATCATGCCGCAGAGCTCGCGGGCCTCATCAAGGCGCGCATCGTTTCCGAGCGCAGCGACATCGAGTTCGCGATATTCGGTCCTGCCGGCAGCCCGGGTGGCCACGGCAATGCGCGCTTCCCCTCCACGACTCAGTTCGTCGATCTGATGTTCGGGCCGCACGGCGCCTTTAGCTACCTGAGCGACTTTGCCGGCCACATGACCCTGAACGCGCGCAACGTCGAGCGCAGCCGCGAGCCCCGGGTCCTTCTGAGAGAGCGGCAACTGAGCATCACGGCGATCCGCGGACATCACGGAGATGCGCCGAGCGTCATCTACCGCATCGACTACCGCGGCCAAAGCATGACTTTCAGCGGCGATATCGACGCCGCCGGCCACGCTGCACTCACCCGCTTGGCGCACAATACCGACGTGTTGGTCTTCAATGCGGTGGTTCTCGATCCGCCGGGCTCGGCGCCGGTGCTGTACACGTTGCACACCGCGCCGCGTCAGATCGGCCGAATCGCCCAGGCAGTCGCCGCGAAGAAGCTCTTGCTCAGCCACTTGAACCCCACCGTGGATGAGGCGAGCGATGCGATCCGCGCCTCGATCCGCGAGAGCTACCCGGGTCCGGTCGAGTTTGCGCGCGACGGCTTGCGCTGTGCGCCGTAAGCGGGAAAATTACGCGGTCGCTTCGCGCATTTTTTGCTGATCGAAAAATGCGATGCCGCGATCGCCCCGCTTCGCGCTGTACATCGCCGCATCGGCGTTGTTTATCAATTGCTCGCCGTTTGTGCCGTGATCGGGAAAAATGGCGATGCCGATGCTCGGCTTGATGGCAAGTTCCACGCCCGCCACGGATAGCGGCTGAGCAATGGTCTTCAACACCGAATTGGCAATTTGCGCGACATTCTTTTTGCCTTGCGGATTCATCAGCAGGTACAGGAATTCGTCGCCGCCATTGCGGCATACCGTATCTTCGTTCCGCACGTACTGCAGGAGGCGCTGCGCAATTGTCTGCAAAGCGGCATCGCCCGCGCCATGCCCGTGGACGTCGTTGATCTCCTTGAATTGATCCAGGTCGAGAAACATCACGGCGAGCGTCCACTGGTGGCGGCCGGCCAGCGCGATCGCATGACTCAATCGGTCGTCGAATAGTTGCCGATTGGGAAGCCCGGTCAGCGAGTCGTGCAGCGCGCGCGACCGCGCCTCGCGCGTTTCGTCCCGCGCTGCCGACAATGCCGCCGCACTGTGAGATAGGGCGTTTTGGCTGTTCTGTTGCGAATACTCGGTGACGGCCGCGGCTATCGCATCGTCGAGGCAACGATTGAAGGTGCGAAATTCGTCGGCGGAAATGGATTCTCCCAGCTCAACCGCCAGATTGGTTACCGCTTGGCACAGATCGCCATAGTCGCGAATGACCTGTTCAATCGAATACCCCTCTCGAAGCAAGTCGCGCCCGTGCAACGTCGCCATTGGGCCGACATCGGAGTTCGATTCCTGCGATCGCACGAAATCAGGGCGTTTCTCGATCGCCAACATGTCGATGATTTGATCCAGAAAGATCGGGATGCCATGTGCCAGCCCGGCAGGGGTAAGCTTGCGTCCGGACCTTCTCGCCACCATGACCTGACACCGATCGATCAAGAGGAGCCGGTGCGTATTTAGGAGTTCGTGCAGCACACCCCAGAATAGCTTTGTCGGCCGAGCGGGTCTGTACGGCGCGGCACGAACGCCGCCGGGCGCAGCCCCAATCGGCCGTAGGCCGGATCTTACGCCGGCGATGAGCAAAGCGTGTTATGTTCGATACCGCACCGACGCAGCAACTAGAAACTTCAATTAGGGCCAAAAAGCATGGTTTCGCCTCTCCAACCGAGCCAAAATCACCTGTTGGGGGCGTTACCGCAGCCCGAATCACAGCGTTGGTTTCCCCAGCTGGAGACCGTCGATTTGCCGTTGGGGGCCGTAATTTACGAGTCCGGTGTCACCTTGAGCCACGTGTACTTCCCAACCACCGCGATCGTGTCGCTCCTCTATGTCATGGAGAATGGTGCGTCCGCGGAAATCGCCGTCGTCGGTAACGAGGGGATCGTCGGCATTTCCCTATTCATGGGGGGTGAATCCACGCCAAGTCGAGCCGTCGTTCAAAGCGCCGGTAAGGGACTACGCCTGAAGGCATCTGTCATGAAAGAAGAGTTCAATCGCGCGGGCCCGGTACTTCACCTCATGCTGCGCTATACCCAAGCGCTGATCACACAGATGGCGCAGACGGCCGTCTGCAATCGCCACCACTCGCTCGATCAGCAACTGTGCCGCTGGCTGTTGCTCAGCTTAGATCGCCTGCAGGGGAACGAACTGGTCATGACCCAGGAACTGATCGCCAATATGCTGGGTGTTCGCCGCGAAGGCGTCACCGAAGGCGCGCTCAAATTACAGCTTGCGGGACTGATCAGTTACACGCGCGGCCGCATCACGGTACTTGACCGCATTGGGCTCGAGAAACGCAGCTGCGAGTGTTATGCAGTGGTCAAAAAGGAGTATGACCGACTGCTTCCCCCCACGGCAGCACGCACGCCGGGAAACTGACGTCTTACCGGGCGAATCTCACGGCTTTTTTCGCCAAACTTTGCACCAGCCTGCCGCAGGCACGCTCTTCCCGGGGAATAGGACGCATCCGCCGCGAGCGTCGCTCGGTTTGCCCAAAAACTGCTCGCAATTGGCGCATGTTTGTTCGGCCGTGTGAGTTGGGTTGGTCGCGGCGTCGATTTTGGTCGAATCATTGATGAATCCCAACGTCATCGCCGCGGGATCTTTCGGATCCAGCGCGGCGAGATCCGCCGCGGCCGAGGCTTTGGTGCGAGTCAACCCCAGCGCTGCGACTGCAATGCTCGTGACGAGCCCGCTCTTGACGACGCTACGACGTGTGATCTGGGCTGGCATTTTGATCTCCCGGTGCGTGACTCGAAGCGCCGTTCTAAATGGACTCGAGATACGCGGCGACAGCTTCCATTTGCGGCCTCGTCAGATCCTTGATGACCCCGTGCATGACCGGCGCGGTGCGCAGCACACTTTGAATCACCAGCAGTTGCTTGAGTAGGTAAGGTGCATGCTGCCCAGCGAGGCGTGGGAAGGGTCCGTTGCCTTGCGCCTGCGCACCATGGCATGTTGCGCAGGCTGGAATCTGTCGCTCCGCTACTCCCCCCACAAATATCCGTTTGCCCTGCGTGACGAGTGCTGCGTTGCCGCTCCTACCTTGCGCGGCAGGTTGTTGAGAAAAATAGCTGGCTAGTCCGCTGATCGATGCATCGGCCAGCTGTGAGGCCATGCCCCACATGTAGGCTTGCGCATCCGGATCAGCGCGTGTTTGGTCTTTGAAGGCATGCAATTGCAATTCGATATATGGCGCGGTCTGTGCGGCCAGATTAGGAAATGTGGGCGACACGCTGCGGCCCTCGACGCCGTGGCACGTGGCGCAAGTATCGATCGTCTTGCGTAGTGCGGCTTTCTGCGCGTCGCTTTCGATCCCGACGGCGGGATCTGCACTCTGGGCAACCCCTGCGAGGCCGATCGCGGCGCACAGGGCGGTGGCGAGAACGTGCTGCAACTTCATCAGAAGTTCACCCAAACCAACAGATACGCAGTGTTGTTGTTCGAGGCGTCGCGGCCGCTGCCATCATAGTTGATCTTTTGGCCGTTGAACTTCTCGTACCCCACATACTGTGCCTGCAGCTTCGTATTCAGCCAGGGCAGGTAATTCACTTCGAGAATGTAGCCGGTGCTGTCCGGGCTATTGTTCGCGCTGCCGGTGACCGGCCCGGGCGCGTACAGCAGCGCATCGCTGCTTCCCGTGGTGCTGAAATAACCGACGGTGCCGCCAATGCGGCGCTGGTAATAATATTCGCCCGTTAACTTGAGTGTCTTCAATTTGTTGTCGGGCTCGGCTGCGAATCCATCGGCGACGCTGGCCTGCAGCGTTTGGTGCTCGCTGATATAGGTCGCGAGAGCCGTGAACAGATGATCCTCGCCGATGAATTGGTATTGAATATCCGCGGCGATGTCCCTGAATTTATCGGGCGGACCGGCGAGCGGCGTGCCGTTTCCGGGATGCGTGCTTGCACTCAGGCCGAAAACACCAATCTCCAAGGAGTTGCGGTCCCAGCGTTGTTCATTGGCGAGTCGCCAGTAAGGCGCCGAACCGTGCACTACATTCGATTGCGTGCTGTCGAGAGGGTGAGCGCCCCCGGGTATCGCCGAGGTGTAATCGGTGATCTCCGCATAAAAGTGGTCATCCAACCACATGTAGACACCGAGACCACCCACGGTCTGGCCGAAACCGCCGGCACCGCTGTCGACCTTTGCTGAGGTGCTCGGGCTGGGCGCCGTGCCGCTTCCGGAGTATGGAATTCCCCACGCGGGTGTCGTGTTCCAGACGTCTTGCACCGTGGGATTATTGTTCAGCGTGACCCCCACTATCACATCGTGGCTATTGCCGTTGGCGCCGCCAAATGCAAGGTGGTGCGCGTATCGAACATCGGTGTTGTCGAATCCGAAGTGATCTTCGATGCCGTCATACGTGATCTGGATGAAGGCTCCAAGGCCATCGGCGATTTTACCCGCGTAAAAGAAGCTCGCCTGTTGTGGAAAGGCCAAGTCGCCGTCTTTCGCGAGAGCTCCTTTGAGCGCACTGTCCGGCAGCGCCGCGCTCGTATGCGTGTAGGAAATCTGCAACATCAGACTGATCGGCGGTAGAGAATTGATTGCCAGCGTCTGCCTGGCCGAGGTATCGATTCCCGTCACCTGTTTAATGTTGTCGAGCACGTAGCCGTTCAACTTGAATTCCCGACCGAAGGGCGTGAGTTCGGGAAACACCGTGTGGCAGGCCGCGCACGTCATGCCGGTTTGGCGAGCGAAGCTGGGTACCGCCCAGACAGGCTTGGCCGCGACTCCGCAGAGCACCAGTAGCCCGAGAGTCACCCAAAACGGACGTCGATAGTCGATTGCAAAGCGGGTCATCGTTTTTGGTCTCCCACTCCGTCTCGCCAAGATCGTCCAACGTCCAATTCGGTCGGAAAATTACCGCAGGCAAGTGATTCAGTCTGTGCGGTAACAGACGTAGGCTCGCCGGCGTCGTCAGACGCGCCGCCCGTAGGCGCGAATCTCGATGCGTCTCAGCGCGACCTCGATCCGGCCATTTCCTCAGGGTTGCGTCATATTCCCCGTCTACCGCGATACCCGTAGACAAGGTAGGCGATCACAAGGGCAGCAATGATCAGGCCGATCGGACCGAGCCCCCAACCCGTGCCCATACCCCAATACAAACCGCCGCCACCACCGAACAACAGCAACAGCACGATCAGAACAATTAGCAGATCCATGTCTATCTCCTCGCACGACAACGTCATGTCGGGGGATAGTGGCTCATGGCGTATTGTCAGTCTGTACGCTAACGTACCCGCCGGGCTCGCGCCGCGGCCGTCTCGCACTTCTCGATCAGCCGGTGCCGCCGACCGTGAGCGCATCGATGCGCAGCGTCGGCTGGCCGACGCCGACGGGGACCGATTGGCCTTCCTTGCCGCAGGTCCCGACCCCGCTGTCGAGCTTGAGGTCCGTGCCCACCATGCTGACCCGCTGCAACACGTCGGGGCCATTGCCGATCAGCGTCGCGCCTTTCACGGGCGCACCGAGCTTGCCGTTTTCGATCAAGTACGCCTCGCTCGCCGAGAACACGAATTTGCCCGACGTAATGTCCACTTGGCCGCCGCCGAAATTCACCGCGTACAGGCCCTTCTCGACCGAGGCAATAATCTCTTCCGGAGCACGCGTGCCGGCCCGCATGTAGGTATTGGTCATGCGCGGCAAGGTCATGTGCGCAAAGGACTCGCGCCGGCCGTTGCCGGTCGCCGGCATGCCCATCAAGCGCGCATTCATCTTGTCCTGGATATAGCCGCGCAGCACGCCGCCTTCGATGAGCGTCGTGCACTGAGTCGGCGTGCCCTCATCGTCGACATTCAACGAACCGCGCCGCCGGTCCAAGGTCCCGTCGTCGACCACCGTGATTTCGTCCGCCGCCACTTTTTGGCCGATCCGGTTCGAAAACGCGGAGGTGCCCTTGCGATTGAAATCGCCTTCGAGCCCGTGACCGATGGCCTCGTGCAACAAGATGCCGGGCCAGCCCGGACCCAGCACCACGGTCATGGATCCGGCGGGCGCTGCCACCGCCTCGAGATTGACCAGTGCCTGGCGCACCGCCTCACGACCGTGCGCAAAAGGCTCATCGCCGCGCAGCAGTTCATCCAAACCGAAGCGCCCGCCGCCGCCGCTGTAACCCTGCTCGCGGCGGCCATTCTGTTCGACGATGACCGAGACATTGACCCGCACCAGCGGCCGCACATCCGCCGTCAGCGTGCCCTCGCTGGTGGCGATCAGCACCACCTCATGGACCGCCGTGAGCGATGCCATCACCTGCTTGACCCGGGGGTCGATGCGCCGGGTGTCGGCATCGATGCGCATCAGCCACGCCACCTTGTCTTCGTCGCGGATGGCGTCGAGCGGATCGACGGGCAGATACAACCGATGAGTGAGCGGACGCTTCCAGGCCTTGACCGCATGGCTCGCGCCGCTGCGCGCAATGGCGCGTGCCGCATCGCTGGCCTCGAGCAGGGCCGGCAGCAGCACCTCATCGGTGTACGCGAAGCCGGTTTTTTCGCCGCTCAACGCACGCACGCCGACACCTTGTTCGATGTTGTGCGACCCCTCCTTCACGATGCCGTCCTCGAGCGACCACGACTCTTCGCGCGACAGCTGAAAATACAGATCGGCATAATCGACACCGCGGCTCATGACGGCGTCGAGCACCGTCGACAAGCGACCCTCGTCGAGTCCCGACGGCGTCAAGATCATTTTCTCGGCGACATCGAACATCGGTTCACCCAAGTCGGCACTGCGCGCGCTCATCGGACCCCCTGGGCGGCTGCGCGCAGTCCCAACTGCCGATTGTCCAAGACGGGAAAGCGGGCTCGAGTCTCGGCCTCGCGGGCCAAGTCGATGTCCGCCGTTATCACGCCGCTGCCCTTCGGCAGGCGCGACAGCACCTGACCCCAATAATCGATGATCAGCGAATCGCCGTAGGTCTCGCGGCCGCTGCTATGCGTGCCGGTCTGCGCCGGCGCCACCACATAACACAGGTTTTCAATCGCGCGTGCGCGCAGCAACGTCTCCCAGTGCGCGCGCCCGGTCGGCACCGTAAACGCGGCCGGCATCGCCAACCATTCGGCGCCTTGCGACACGAGGTCGCGGTACAGCTCCGGAAAGCGCATGTCGTAGCACACCGACAGCCCCAGTCTGCCGACG
>CAYRAC010000081.1:0-10980 GCA_964422045.1 uncultured Steroidobacteraceae bacterium | reverse complement strand
TTGGAGGGGTCCCGCTTGCGCCTGCGTCCCATCATGATGACCGCGTTGGTGGCGGCACTCGGCCTGTTGCCGGTCGCGCTCGCCACCGGAGTCGGCACCGACTCGCAGCGCCCATTTGCGCTGGTCATCGTCAGCGGCCTGTTTACGCGGCTCTTGATCAGCGTCTATTTGATGCCGGCACTCTATCTCTTGGTGGCCCGCCCCGGAGATCGGCTGGAAGTGTGAGGCGGCCCTAATCCTCGTCCAGTGCCGGGATCTTGGAGATCACCTCGTCCGCGATTTTCGCAGAATCGGCACCCGCCGCCGGATACGTCTTCGACCAGAGGACGGTGCCGTCCGCAACGGTGACGATCTTGATCGTCAATTCCTCGGAGGCCTGCGAATCGACGGTGCCGTAGAGAATGTAGGTTGCATGCTTCTCGCGGCCGCGCTGCAAGGCGGCTGCCAGATCATGGCTCGCCAGGGGTTGCTGGCTCAACCCTACATGTCCGTGGCGCGCTACAGCCACTCGCCCGTACACCAAGGCGAACGTGGAATCTGCCAGTTTCTCCCCCACCGTATCGCCGGCGGAGGCGGCGAAGGGGATCGCCAGCATCGGCTGCCGCGGCGTCGCTGCATCGCCCTCGTCCGAGAATTCGCGGGCGATTTGCGCACCCAGCTTCGCAATATCGGCGGGATTCGAACTGCCCTGATATTTGTCCGAGATGGCCTTGAGCTTCTGCGCCTCCGCCGGCGAGATATTGGCGGATTCATGATGCCGTGGCGTATTGCCGGTACAGCTGCCGCGCGACAGCATGGTGATGACGAGCCACAAAGTGACCAGGATCCGGATCCAGCGCGGCCAGCGCTTGAAGAATAGCCAGCCCGAACGACAAGCCCATCCGATCACGTGCGCCCAAAAGCGCATCCTCTGCCCGGGCTCCTCGCGCGGGAATTCCGGATATACAAGGGGCGCCGCTGGGCCGGGCGGCCGCGGGCGAACCGGTGCAGCGCGGGTGGTCTGAGATCCAGCGACCTCGCCCCCGGCAATTCGGCGGCACAGCGCCTCGAGCGCAGGAGTCGGCTTACCGCCCGGGACCCGCAGCCATTGCACCGTCAAAAACTTGTCCGGAACGCGGGCGCCGGCTTGCGCCGTGTCGTCGATGACGATCGGCAGGAGAAACGCGTGATCATCCGCCATGTCGAGCGTCCTCTCGACTGCGAAGCGCCACTCCCTGCGGAAATAACCCTCGTGCCGCGCTTCGGTTTGTGCGGACACGAGTGCCATGAAGTAGTCGCAGTCGCGTATCTGCCTGCGGATTTTCTGATCCCAGGCCTCTCCGCCGCCAAGATCGCTCTCGTCGTACCAAACCTCGATCCCATAGGCCGGCAATGCATCTTTGATCAGGCGCGCGGCGTCCCGATCCTCCGAGGCATAGCTCAAGAAGACCGACGGTGGCCGCGACTGAGGCTCGTTGGCGCCATCGCTAGTCAATGTATTCAAGCCTCCGGCAGTGCAAAGGAGTCAGCCCCCCCAAGTTGTAAATGGCGGAGAGGGCGAGATTCGAACTCGCGATCGGATTGCTCCGACGCCGGTTTTCAAGACCGGTGCATTCAACCGCTCTGCCACCTCTCCGGGATTTAATATCAATTGTTTACAGCACTTATTTCATGTACGACTTTTACACTGAGCCGAGGATTTTACCTGAGCAGGAACCGCTGTGCGCATCGTTCCGCCCTCTTATACTCCCGCATCAAAAATCAATTCGAGGCTGGACATGAAGATCGTCAATCTTTGCGTCTTGGGCGGTATCGCGGCGTTGTCGGCGAGCGCCGGCGCGCAGGATCTACTCAAGACGCAAGCACCGTTGTGGAGCGGCAAACCCGATGCCGCTGCGTTCGAGAAGATCGAGAACGACCGGCTCGCGGCCGCGCAACGTGCGATCGCGCAGATCGAAGCCGTGCGAGGACCTAAGACCGTCGCCAACACCTTGACGAGCCTCGATGAAGCCACCCGTCAAATCGATGCGGCCTACTACTTTTCCTCGCTGATGGAGGCCGTGCATCCCGATGCCGCATTTCGCGATCGCGCGACGGCCATGACCCGTAAGGTCAGTGCCTTGCAGACGACGCTGTCGCTGAACCGCGTCGTGTATCAAGCGCTCGCGGCCATACCCCTCGCCCAAGCGGACCCGGTTACGCAGTACTACGTGCGCCGTCAACTGCTCGAATTTCGTCTCGCCGGCGTCGATAAGGACGACGCGGCGCGGGCCCGGCTCAAGCTGTTGAACGATCAACTCACGGAAGAGCAATCGGCCTTCGAGCGCAATATCAACGACGGGCAGAAAACCGTCGAAGTTCGCAACCCCGCGGAACTCGCGGGACTCCCACAGGACTACATCGACAACCACAAGCCCGATCAGAACGGCCTCATTCGCATCAGCACCGACTATCCGGACTCCATCCCGGTGATGAATTTTGCGGCGAGCGGGGCGCTGCGCAACCGGATGTATATGGCGTCGAACACTCGCGCCTATCCGCAGAATCGCGATGTGTTGCTGAAAATGCTGCACACGCGCTACGAAATAGCCAGCTTGCTCGGCTACCAGTCCTGGGCGGATTACAACGCGGCTGACAAAATGATCGTGAATGGCGCGCGGATCGCGGCGTTCATCCACGACCTCGACGCCGCGGTGCGCCCGGTTGCCGACAAGGAATTTCAAATGCTGCTCGCCGAGAAGAGAAAATCCGATCCGCGCGCAACCACCGTGGGACTCGACGAGAAGAGCTACTACCAAGAGCAGGTGCGGCGCACCAGCTACGATTTCGATTCGCAATCGGTGCGACCGTATCTTCCGTACCAACGCGTCAAGCAAGGCATACTCGACACCGCCGCCACGCTCTTCCACGTGAGTTTTCAGCGCGAAGCTGGCGTAACCGCCTGGGATCCGTCGGTCGAGACTTGGCTGGTCTCCGATGGCGGTAAAGTCATCGGACGCTTGTACTTGGACATGCACCCGCGGCCCGGCAAGTACTCTCACGCCGAAATGATGCCGGTGCTCGACGGCATTCGCGGCCAACAGCTGCCGGAAGGGGTATTGATCTGCAATTTCCCCCGGCCGACGGCGACCGACCCGGGCCTGATGGAAATTGACGATGTGCAGACCTTCTTTCACGAGTTCGGGCATCTGATGCATCAGATCTTGGGGGGGCAGCAACCGTGGGCGGGGATCAGCGGCATCACGATGGAATCGGACTTCGTCGAGGCACCCTCGCAAATGCTCGAAGAATGGGTGCAAAGCCCTCAAGTACTCGCCACGTTCGCGCGCGACTACCAGTCCGGAAAGCCGATTCCGGCTGAACTGGTACTGCGCATGAATCGCGCGGCGGCGTTTGGACGCGCGAGCTTCGTAGGCCAGCAATTGAGCTATACGGCGCTGTCTTATGAGATCTACGCCGCCGCCCCCGAGAGCGTGGATCTGGACGCGTTCGTCGATCGCGACAGCCGGAAATACACGCCCTACACGCTGCCGGCGGGCACGCATATGTACGCCTCTTTCGGGCACCTTGCCGGGTATTCATCGGCTTACTACACTTACATGTGGGACAAGGTCATCGCCGAAGACTTCTTCGAGCAATTCGACGCCAAAGATCTGCTCGCCGGCGGCACACCGCTGCGCTATCGGCGTACGGTCTTGGAGCCGGGAGGCTCGGAGTCGGCCAACGATTTGGTCAAGAACTTCCTCGGCCGCCCGCAGTCCGTGGCAGCCCTGCAGCGCTGGATGAGCGCAGAATTCGCTCCGCCGCCGCGTTGAAGGCGGCCGTTTCACCCCCAATATCAGGCGGTCGGGCCAAATCGGCGCCCCGCTCGCGGGGGTGCTAAAATAGCCCATCGGTTAACTGGAGACATGCACATGGCCAATTTTCCAACCAGCAACGCTTTTCCGGGTGTGGACAGCCGCGCTGCATTCATCACCCGCACCTACTCCCACCTGGTTGGCGGAATCCTCGGCTTCATCCTGGTGGAGCTGGGGCTGTTCGAATCCGGCTTGGCAGCGCAAATCGCGCAGTTCATGTTGGGCTTCAAC
This sequence comes from uncultured Steroidobacteraceae bacterium, assembly GCA_964422045.1. Lineage (GTDB taxonomy): Bacteria > Pseudomonadota > Gammaproteobacteria > Steroidobacterales > Steroidobacteraceae > Bog-1198. The sequence continues at coordinate 6,913 of CAYRAC010000081.1, read as the reverse complement.
TGGTTCCTGATTCTCGGTGCCTTCATGTTGACCGGCTGGCTGGCATCGCGCACCGCCCAAACCAGCTCCTCGATCGGCATGCAGTACTTCGCGTTCGGGGCTTACGTCGTCGCAGAAGCGCTGATTTTCGTGCCGCTGCTGTACATCGCGGACGCAAAGGCTCCCGGCGCGATCGATAGCGCCACCTTGGTGACGGCGCTCGGTGCCGGCGGTCTCATGCTGGTTGCGCACCGCACCCGCAAGGACTTCTCTTTCCTGCGGGCTCTGCTCATGTGGGGCGGCGTTCTTGCGCTGGTCGCAATGATCGGCGGCGCAATCTTCGGCTTCCAGCTCGGCACCTGGTTCTCGGTGGCCATGATCGGCTTCGCCGGCGCCGCGGTGCTCTACGATACCTCGAACATCATTCACAACTACCCGGAAGATCGCTACGTGGCGGCGGCAATGCAGTTGTTCGCCTCCATCGCACTGATGTTCTGGTACGTGTTGCGCCTGGTCATGGGCAGCCGCAACTAGTCGCGAAACCCTTTCGGTGAAGCGCAGCGCGGGCCTTTACGGCCCGCGCTCATTTCAGTTCCGCGATTCCCCCCATGTAGGGCGCAAGCACGCCCGGCACCGCGACACTGCCATCCTCCTGCTGATAGTTCTCGAGCACCGCGACCAGCGCCCGCCCTACCGCGACCCCCGAGCCGTTCAGCGTATGCACCAGTTCGGGCTTGCCCGATACGGGATTGCGCCACCGGGCCTGCAAACGTCGCGCCTGGAACGATTCGCAATTGCTGCAGGATGAAATCTCCCGGTAGCGCTGTTGCGAGGGCAACCAAACCTCGAGATCGTACGTTTTTGCGCTGCTCGGTCCGGTGTCGCCGGCGCACAGCGACAAAACGCGATACGGCAACTGCAATGCCTGGAGCACAGCTTCGGCATTCGATGTCAGCTCCTCGAGCGCCGCGTAGGAGTGTTCCGGGGCGACGATGTGCACCAATTCCACTTTATCGAATTGATGCTGGCGAATCATGCCGCGCGTGTCCTTGCCGGCCGCCCCCGCCTCGGAGCGAAAACACGGTGAGTGCGCCACCAGCTTGAGCGGCAGCTGTTCCGGAGCGAGGATCTGCTCGCGAACCAAGTTGGTCAGCGGTACCTCGGCAGTCGGAATCAAGTAGAAGCCGGGCTCGCCGCGCATGGCGAACAAATCCGCCTCGAATTTGGGCAATTGTCCGGTCCCGAGCAGCGCCGCGGCGTGCACCAGATACGGCACATACGCTTCGCGATACCCATGCTTGTCGACATGCAGGTCCAACATGAATTGCGCGAGAGCGCGGTGCAGTCTCGCGAGCGTTGCATGCAGCACGACGAAGCGTGCTCCGGAGATTCTACCGGCAGCCTCGAAATCCATGCCGATGCGCTCGCCGAGTGCCACGTGATCGCGCGGCGTAAAGTCGAACTGCCGCGGGCTTCCCCAGCGCCGTACTTCGACGTTGGCCGCCTCATTGTCTCCGTCGGGCACGCTCGTATGCAGTATGTTGGGCAGACCCAACTGCAAGTCCGACACCTCGGCTTGGATTGCTTCGAGCTGCCTGTCGATCGATTGCAAGTCGTTACCCAAGGACTCGCCCGCGGCGAGCAACGCCGCGGTGTCCTGACCTTTGGACTTGGCCTGGCCCACGGCCTTGGCATTCGCGTTGCGCTCGGCGCGCAGCCGGTCGGCTTCGATTTGCACGGCCTTACGCCGCTCTTCCACCGCAGCGAAGGCGGCCACGTCGAGCACGAAGCCGCGCCGTTTGAGCGCGGCGGCGACGCCGCTCAAATCGCTGCGCAGCAGCTTTGGATCGAGCACGGTGATTCCTCAGGTTGACAGCGAGAGCTTATTGTAGGCGAATCAAGACTTGCCGGCGGCCGCGTCGCGCTCGCGACGGGCGTTCAAGGCTTCGCCGATTTTGATTTCCAAGCCGCGCGCCGCGGGTACGTAATAACGCCGATCCGGCATCGAGTCGGGAAAATAACGCTCACCCGCCGCATAGCCGCCGGGTTCATCATGGGCATATCGATACCCCTTGCCGTAGCCCAGTTCCTTCATCAAACGGGTGGGCGCATTGCGCAAGTGCAGCGGCACTTCGAGCGAACCCAAGCCCGCGGCGTCCTTGGCCGCCGCCAGGTAGGCCGTATAGACGGCATTGCTCTTGGCCGCGCACGCCATGAATACGACTGCTTGGGCAATGGCTAATTCGCCCTCCGGACTGCCCAAGCGCTCGTACACCGCGCAAGCTTCCAATCCCAGGGTGAGCGCACGCGGATCCGCGTTGCCGATATCCTCGCTCGCCATGCGCAACACGCGCCGCGCGATGTACAAAGGATCACAGCCGCCGGCCAACATGCGGCACAGCCAGTACAGAGCGGCATCCGGATCGCTGCCGCGGACCGATTTGTGCAAGGCTGAAATCTGGTCGTAGAAATTCTCGCCGCCTTTGTCGAACCGCACATAGGTGCTGCCGATCACGGCGCGCGTGGTGTCGACGTCGAGCCGGCGGCCGGTTGCCTCGGGCGTACTCAAATCGGCGGCGGTCTCCAGTAGATTCAGCATGCGACGCGCATCGCCGTCGGCCGCGGCAAGCAGCAGCTCGCGCGCAGCGGAATCGATTTGCAGATTGAGCTTGCCCAACCCCCGGTCGGCCTCGCTCAGCGCGCGGTCGAGCAGTTTGCCAAGATCGGCGGCGTCGAGCGCCTTCAACACATACACCCGCGCCCGTGACAACAACGCATTGTTGACCTCGAAGGACGGATTCTCGGTGGTCGCGCCGACGAAGATCAGAGTGCCGTCCTCGACATAGGGCAGGAAGGTATCCTGCTGCGATTTGTTGAAGCGATGCACCTCGTCGAGAAACAGCACCGTATCGCGGCTGCCGCGCAACGCCTGCGCCTGTTCGACCACCGCGCGGATATCCTTGATCCCGGCCATCACCGCCGACAGCGCGATGAACTGCGCATTCGCGCCGCTCGCCACCAGTCGCGCGAGCGTGGTTTTGCCGGTTCCCGGCGGTCCCCACAAAATCATCGAGTGCGGCCGTCCCGATTCCAAGGCGCGCCGCAGCGCCGCTCCGGGACCCAACAAATGAGATTGCCCTACATATTCGTCGAGAGACTGCGGGCGCAGCCGATCAGCCAACGGGCGATAGGTGCCGTCGCCGCCCGTCACTTGCCGCCGCGCCCGATCACATCGACGCCCGGCGGCGGCACGAACGAAAACAGGTCCGGCGCAAATGTCACATTGCGCTTGGAGTTCGAGAAGGTCAGCTGGGTGACTTGATTCAGCTTGTCGGCGAGGAACATGGAGCGCAAATCACCCTTGTCGAAGCCGATGCGTACCAGTTGAAAATCCGTATCCGCTCGTTTGGGTATGAGCTGGAACCACTGTAACCCGCCGTTGGGCGGCAAAGCGGTCACATTGAATTCGGTGCTCACCGAACTTGACCCCGACAGCAGGCTCGCCGGGGTGCTGGCAAGACTCGAGTCCATATCGCGCACATTGGCCTGCGCCAGATCCTTGTCGTAGAACCAGATTTGCTTGCCGTCGGCCAAGATGACCTGCTCGGAGGGCTGGGAATAGTCCCAGCGAAACTTGCCCGGCTTTTGCAGGAACAGCTTGCCGGCGGCGCTGCGCATCACTTTGCCGTGGCCATCGTCGATCGTCTGGGTAAAATCCGCGGTCCAGCTCGAGAGCCCGGTCAAATACTTGTCGACATCGCCGGCCGGCCCAGACGCGGGCGCCGCTCGCAGCACTGCCGCCAGGATCATCAGGCTCACTCCGGCAACCAGACTGCTGCAGCGCGATCTTCGATCAGGTGTCACGTCATTCCTCAGGGGGCGCAGCCCCGTAGATCTCGCGGGCGCCGTTCGATTGCAAGGGACCTACTAAACCCGCGGCTTCCATGGCTTCGACCAGACGCGCCGCCCGGTTGTAGCCGATCTTCAGGCGGCGCTGCACGCCCGAGATGGATGCCTTGCGCGTCTCGGTGACGATGCGCACGGCCTCGTCGTACAGAGGATCGGCTTCGGCATCGGCAGCCTCACCTTCTGCTTCCTCGTCATCGGATGGAAATCCGGGAATCGGATTGCGGGGTCCTTCGAGAATTTCTTCGATGTAGATTGGCGGCGATGCGGACTTGAGCCCTCCGACCACCCGATGGACCTCTTGGTCGGAGACGAACGCGCCGTGCACCCGAGTCGGAATCGAGGTACCCGGCGGCAGATACAGCATGTCGCCATGGCCGAGCAGCGACTCGGCGCCGCTCTGATCGAGAATCGTACGCGAGTCCACTTTGGCCGACACCTGGAATGCAATCCGAGTGGGGATATTCGCCTTGATCAGCCCGGTAATCACATCGACCGACGGGCGTTGCGTCGCCAAGATGAGATGGATCCCGGACGCGCGCGCCTTCTGCGCCAGCCGCGCGATCAACTCCTCGACCTTCTTGCCGACGATCATCATAAGATCGGCCAATTCGTCGATGATGACGACGATGAACGGCAATGAGGTCAGGTCCGGTACGTCTTCGGCGACCACGCCCGGCACCCCTTGTGCAATCTTTTGCATGCGGATCGGATCCTTGATGGGCTTACCAGAATCCGCGGCGTCCTTGACCTTGCGGTTGAAGCCGCCGATGTTGCGCACGCCGAGCATCGCCATCAGCTGGTAGCGCCGCTCCATCTCTGCGACGCACCAGCGCAGGGCGTTTGCCGCCTGTTTCATATCCGTTACGACCGGCGACAGTAGATGTGGAATGCCCTCGTACACCGACAGCTCCAGCATCTTCGGGTCGATCATGATCATTCGCACGTGTTCCGGCGTCGCCTTGTACAACAGGCTCAGCACCATGGCGTTGATCCCTACCGACTTGCCCGAGCCCGTGGTACCGGCGATCAGCAAGTGCGGCATGCGCGCGAGATCCGCGACGATCGGCACGCCGCCGATATCCTTGCCAAGCGCCAAGACCAGCGGCGAACTGACGTCATCATAGGGTTTGGATTTGATGATTTCGCCCAACGTCACGATCTCGCGCTTCTCGTTGGGTATTTCCAGTCCCACGACGGACTTGCCGGGAATGATTTCCACCACCCGAACGCTGATCGCGGAAAGCGCGCGCGCAAGGTCCTTCGATAGATTGCTGATCTGGCTCACTTTGACGCCGGGCGCGGGGCGCAATTCGAAGCGCGTGATCACCGGACCCGGAAACACCGCCACCACCTCGGCCTCGACCCCGAAGTCGCGCAGCTTGAGTTCCACCAAGCGCGACATCGCCTCGAGCGCCTCGTCGGAGTACGACTGCTCGCGTGGCCCCGGCTCATCGAGCAGGGACAGCGCCGGCAGTTCGCTCGATTTTGGCGCATCGAACAGCGGCACCTGCCGCTCGCGCTCGACGCGGTCGCTCTTCTGCGGTACCGGAGCAGGCGACTCGATGCGCGGCGGCGGGCGATTTGCCACCTTTTTCTGCTCTTCTCGCACGACCTCTTGCCGCGCCTGCTTGCGTTTGAGGCCGCCGGCCAGTTCTCGGCGCTGTTCGAATCGTGCGCGGGTCCACTCGAGCGCCTTCAAGACCGCGGCGCCGAGTTGGTCCATGGCGTCAAACCATGACACGCTCAATGAGAGCGCGACGCCCGCCAGCCACAATCCGAAGAGCAGCAGTGTCGCGCCGAGAAAACTCAAGGCGCGCGAGCTGCCGTGACCCGCAAGTTCGCCAAGCACGCCGCCCGCGCTGTTCGGCAGGCCCGCCGCGCTCCAATGCAGCGTTGCAAGGCCGCAGCTCGTGACCAAGGTCAATGCAAATCCCGCCGCGCGCAGCAGGCTGTTGAGGCGCGAACGCGCGTCGGGCAGAGGCTGCTCCTTGTGGACCAGCCAACCCGCGTACACCAACATCAGCGGAAATAGATACGCCGGACGGCCGAACAAAAATAGAAAGAATCCAGCCAGCCAGGCGCCCACCGGACCGATCCAATTGCCGACCGCTTGCCCGGGTTCGCCGGTATCGGCAAATCCGGGATCGTGGGCGTGATAGGACAGGAGCGCGAGCAGCAACAACAATGCAAGCGCTGCCAGTACCCAGAGCGTGCCCTCGCGCAAAGACCGCTCGACAGCGGCGGAGAGCCCGCTCTTGCGCCGCGGCTTCTTCTGTACGACATCGTCGGCCAATTCTAGACCTTTAATGATATTTACTTCTTAAGTGATTGAATAATATGTGATAGTAACTCAGTCTCACAGAGGGCGCCAACACCGACCGATGCTTAGAGTAGGCGTCCTGCGCAGCCTTGATTGAACTGGCTGGCGCCCGCAGATTTACTTACCATGAGCCGGTAATGATCTAGAAGAGAGGCAAATTATACATGAGCGCCCAGAGGCACAGTCCACTCCTGATCCTGGGGTCGGGTCCCGCCGGCTACTCCGCGGCCGTGTATGCGGCGCGTGCCAATCGCCACCCACTGCTCATAACCGGTCTCGAGCAGGGCGGACAGCTCATGACCACGACCGACGTGGACAATTGGCCGGGTGACGTCGAACACCTGCAAGGGCCTGCATTGATGGAGCGCATGCGACGCCATGCGGAACGCTTCAACACCGATATCGTGTTCGATCATATCAATCGGGTCGAATTACGCCACCGCCCGTTTCGTCTATTCGGCGACAACGGCGAATACACCTGCGACGCCTTGATCATCGCCACGGGCGCCTCGGCCAAGTACCTCGGCCTGCCATCCGAGGAGACCTTTCGCGGCAAGGGTGTTTCGGCATGCGCCACGTGCGACGGCTTTTTTTATCGCGGCAAGGCGGTGGCGGTGGTCGGCGGCGGCAACACCGCGGTCGAGGAAGCCCTGTATCTGACGAACATCGCCTCCCACGTGACACTCGTGCATCGACGCGACCGGC
>CAYRAC010000080.1:0-11009 GCA_964422045.1 uncultured Steroidobacteraceae bacterium | reverse complement strand
AAGGCGCACGGACCAAAATCGATGGTTTCACCCGACACGGCCATGTTGTCGGTGTTCATGACGCCGTGAATGAAGCCGACGTGCATCCAACTCGCGATGAGCGATGCCTGGGCGTCGCTCACGGCGCGCAACAAGGCCAAGTACGGCACTTCATGCGTCTTGATATGCGCGAAGTGACGCGCGATGACGTAATCGGCGAGCAGGCGCACCGCCTCGACGTCGTCGCGCGCCGCGAAATACTGAAAGGTGCCGACGCGCACGAAGCTCGCGGCCACGCGCGTTAGGATGGCGCCCGGCAGAACGTCCTCGCGCAGCACTGATTCGCCGGTGGCGACGGCCGCCAGAGCGCGTGTCGCGGGTATCCCGAGCGCATGCATCGCCTCGCTGACGAGATATTCTCGCAGCACGGGTCCGAGCGCCGCGCGGCCATCGCCGCCGCGGGAATACACGGTGCGTCCGGATCCCTTCAATTGAATGTCTCTGAGCACGCCGGCACGGTCCTGCGCCTGACCCAGAAGAATCGCGCGCCCATCGCCGAGCTGCGGCACGAAGTGGCCGAACTGATGGCCTGCATAGGCCGTCGCGATCGGCACAACTGCGGCCGGGACGACATTTCCGGAAAAGATTCCCGCCAGCGCCTCGGCATCGAGCTCGCAGATGCCGAGGCCGAGTTCGGCGCACAGCGCGTGATTGAATTTCAGCAGGCGCGGCTTCGCCACCGGCACCGGCTCGATGTGCGCGAAGAAGCGATCGGGCAAATTGGCGTAGCTTGCTCGTTGCATGGATTTGTGCGGTTCAAAGCCCGAGGGCGTCAATCGAGCGATAGACGAATACCGAGGGCGCGAGAAACCAGGGTTTGCCGAAATAATACGGTCGCGTCGGGAACGGCAGCCCATCGAGCGCCGTGCGGCCCTGTGCCGCTCCGAGCATTTGCTGGCCGATGCGCATGCCGAAATAGGGGGCGAGCGGTACGCCCTGGCCGCAGTAGCCCATGCAGTAGAAGATGCCGTTGTGTTGGCCGAGATGCGGCAAAGTGTCGAAAGTATACGCAACCCATCCCAGCCATGCGTTGCTGATGCGCACGGCCGCCAATTGCGGAAATATTCTCTGCAGCATCTGCTTTAGGCGTGACACACACGCGAGCGGATCTTTCTCCGCCAAGGCGGCTCGACCGCCGAAAACGATGCGCTCGCCGTCGGCCGACGGCCTGAAGTACACGACCACGCGGCGCGAATCGACGATGTTGCGCCTGCGAGGAATCAGCGCGCTCACCCGCTCCGTGCCCAAGGCCTCGGTGGCTATTTGATAGCTGCCGATGGGAATCACCCGGCGCCGGTGCCATGGCGACAGCGGGCCCGAGTATCCGTTGGTGGCGAGCAGCACTTGCCGGGCATGCACCGTTCCTCGCGGCGTGAGCACCTCGAATCCGTCCCGCACCGGATTGACGCCCGAGGCTGGGCAGCGCTCCAGCAACGAAGCACCGCTGCGCTGCGCGCGCTCGAGCAGCACCCGCAGCAGGCGCATGGGATCGACGGATGCATCGTCGGGGTACACGCAGCCGCCGTGATAGAAGTCGCTGGCGATCTCGCTGTGCTGTGCGGCGCGCGGCACGACATTGATTCGTTGTTCGAGTCCGCGCGGCTGGCTGGCGGCGTCGCGCACCATGGCTGCGAAATGCCGGCGGGTGTGCGCGCCGAAAAAACATCCGTCCTCGCGCCAACCGAAATCCGCCTCGCGCGCCAACGCCTTGAGATGCGCCACGGCATCATGGCCCTCTCGGCAAATTCTGAACGCTAGATCGGCGCCGTACTTTGTCGTCAGGGCGCCGAATGACGGCTTGATGCTATAGGCGACTTGGCCGCCGTTACGGCCGGAGCAGCCCGTGCCGAGCTCGCCGGCCTCGAGCACCCACGTCGAGCGGCCCGCGGCTGCGGTCTCGCGGGCCGCCGCAAGACCCGTGTAACCCGCGCCGATCACCAGCACATCGACCCGGCTCGGCAGGGTTGTCGCGGGCCGCGGCGGCGCGGCGCTGCGCATCCACAAGGGTGCCACCGATATGGCTTCGCTTTCCGATGACGGCGCCATAGGGTTTGCGCTTCAAGCCAACGCTTCGCCGCTGCGACCGGGTTGCGCGACACTGCCGCGGGTCGCGAGCCACGATCCCAACAAGATCAGCGCGAAAGCCAGGATTCCGCCGAGCCCCAGGCGCTCATGCAGCAACCACACGCCGAGCAAGGTCGCCACCGCCGGATTGATAAACGTGATCACGGCCGCGCGCGATGCGCCGGCGTGATTCACCAGGTAGAACATCAACAACATGGCCACGGCGGTGCATACGACGCCGAGTATGGCCATCGATATCAGCGCCAGCGGCGATGGCAACTGCGACGGCAAGGCCAGCATGGCGGGTACGAACAGCACTGCGCTCGCTACGCCTAAGCTCGCGGCGAGCGGACCGAACGGATCGAGCGCGCGCAGATGGCGTTGAATGATGAGCGGGCCGATCGCATAGCCGAGCGTCGCGATCAGCATGCAGGCGACCCCGGTCCAGCCGAGCGGCCCGGAAATGGTGCCGAATCCGAGCAGCGCCGCGACGCCGACGAATCCCAGGCACAGTCCGAGAATTCGCCACGTACCCAGGCGCTCGTGCACGCCGAAGAAGCGTTGGATGAGCGCGATCGACAGCGGCACCATGGCGATGAGGATTCCGGTCACCGACGAACTGATCCAGCGCTCGCCGAAGGAAATCACCAAAAAGGGAATTGCAAATTCCGCCATGGCGAATGCGCCGATCGCCGCTTTGTGCTTCCCCACCGACCGCAATGCGCCGCGCCTCCAGGCGATCGGCAACAGGATCATCGTGCCCAATGCCACGCGGCCGAACGCGACCACCACCGGTGACAGTTCCTGAACCGACAGTTTGATGAAAAAGTACGGCAGGCCCCAGATTATGCCCAGCGCCGCGAACGCACTCCAACCTCGCCAACTCACTCGTTAAGCCCTTGAATGCCGAATTGCCGTTGATCGCCGCAGTTATGGTAACAGGGATTCGCCGCCGGTCAGCGCTTGCCTACACCACGTACGGCGAAACACCGCCGCCGCGACGGGCCGGCGGCGGTCGGCGTCTGTCAACCGTGGCTTTAAGATTACGTTGTGATTCACCATGGGTGGTGATTCGAGACGGACGCGAGCCAGGAGATCGGGCGATGGCCTTCTTTTCAAACCAAGAACATTCTTTGCACTACTTGGTACGCGGACAGGGCGAGCCGCTGGTGCTGATTCACGGACTCGGATGCAGCGGTGCGGATTGGGCATTCCAGGTTGCGGCGCTCGAGAAGCAGTTTCGCGTCATCGTCCCTGATCTGCCGGGAAGCGGCCACAGCCCGCCGCTCGAGAATTACAGCATTGCCGGATTTGCGGCGGCGATTTGGGCGCTGCTCGATCACCTCGGTGTGGCGCGAGCCAACGTGGTTGGGTTTTCGCTGGGCGGCGCAGTTGCGCTCGAGATGGCGGTGCAACGTCCCGCTGCCGTGCCACGCCTCGGACTCATCAACAGCTTGGCCACGTATCTTCCGAGCGATTGGCGTAAATGGCTGGAAGTGTACGTCTCGGCGACGCTGGTACGTACGTTCGGCATGCAGCGCACGGCTTGGTTGCTGGCGCTGCGGCTGTTTCCCGAACCCTGGCAGCGGGCCATGCGCAAACACAGTGCGGCCGTGGTCGGTGCGGTTCCCGCGACCTCGTACCTCGGCATGGGATTTGCGCTCGCTCGCTGGGCCATCCTCGATCGCCTCGACCGGCTCCAATGCCGCACGTTGTTGATTGCGGCCGAGCATGATTTCACTCCGCTGGCGGAGAAGGTCGCCTTGGCCGCGCGGCTCAAGGCCGACATCGTCGTGGTGCGCGGCTCGCGTCACGGCACTCCGTTCGACTCGGTCGAAACCACCAATGCCAGCTTGCTGGCGCTGCTCACGGATCGGCCGTTGCCGCCCGCCGCTCGCAGGCTGCGGGACACGCCGACGCGGGCGCAGGCGCTGTCGTTGGCCGGAAGCATCGCCGAGGAACATGCCTTGAGCATTTGAGTTTTTACCTACCGCTGAGCCCGCCGTTTTGAAACAATGCCGGCTATGCAAAACCTGCGCCTCGATGTGCGGCTCGACACCAGTCTCGAATTGCTTCTGGAACGCGCGCCGGCAACACCCGGTGATCGCGTGCTCGCAACCGTGGTGGCGACGGCGGGCTCGACCTATCGCAAACCCGGTGCGCGCATGCTCATCATGGCCGACGGCAGCTACTTGGGATTGCTCAGCGGCGGCTGTCTCGAGGCCGATCTCAAGCTGCACGCCCGACAGGTGCTGGACGACGGTGTGCCGCGCGCCATCGAGTACGACATGCGCGGGCCCGACGATATCCTGTTCGGCATCGGCGCCGGGTGTGAGGGCGCGATGCGTGTATTGCTCGAACCGGCAGCGCTCGGCAGTCATGCGGCCGCGGCGCTCGCGGCCGCAGGCGCCGCCACGCAAGCGGGACGGCCGACAGTGCTGGTGTCGGTGCACGAGTCTGTCGATTTTCCGCTCGGAACCTATGTCGCCGCAGCGCCGCTGCCGCCCGCGCTGCTCGACGCCGCCGCACTGTCGCTCGCAACGCGTGCCCAGATGACGCAGGACGGCTCGGGCCTAAGGGCATTCGTGCAATTTCTCGCACCGCCGCCGCACATCCTCATCTGCGGAGCGGGACCCGATGCGCAGCCGGTGGTCGGTGCCGCCCGCACCCTCGGCTGGCGCGTGTCGATCGTCGACCATCGACCGGCATACGCGCAGCCGGGCGACTTCCCCGGCGCAACCGTCAAATTGTGCGATCCGCGCTCGCTGCGCTCGGCGGTCGACCTCGAACAATGCCATGCAGCCGTGGTCATGAGTCATCACCTGCAATCCGATGCCATGTACTTGCGGGAACTCGCCGCGGCCGGAAAACCCGCCTACATCGGGCTGCTGGGTCCGGAGGCGCGTCGCAAACGGCTCGCGCGCGACCTGGCGGGCGAGGCGCAGAGACTCCGATGCAGAGTTCTTGGCCCGGTGGGCATCGATATCGGCGCAGTGACGCCGGAAGGCATCGCTCTGTCGATTATCGGCCAGATTCACGCATGGCTCGCCGGGCGCGGCGGCGTAGTGGCCGCAGAGCTCTGAGAACCGGTTACAGCGTCGGCCGCCGCCGTCAAGGGGATGCCTGTCGGTGCGGGTTGGCGTAGACTCAAGGGCAATTGCGTGCCGGCATATATCTAACAAACACGACATTGGCACGTCCGGCGGCGTAGTAAATTCGTGCAGAGATTCGGGAGACAGACAGCCATGTTCAAGTTACTGACGCTTTCGAGCGTGGCGTTGAGCGCTGCGCTCGCCGCGTGCGGCGGATCGAGCTCGCCGACTGCGACCGTCGCCGCGTCCACGGCTCACGGCACGCTGGCGCTCAATCCACCGTTTCGTATCGCCTCGCTCACAGCCGCGGCGCTGCAAGCGAAACTCGCGGCAAACAGCTCCAGTGCCGAGCTCTTGAAACGCGCCGGCGACCCCAATTGCGGTGTGGATTTTTACTATGTGAAGTTCTGGACCTTGGGCGGCGCCGCGACCCCGGAAGTTACCGAGTCATCGGGCGCCTTGATGGTGCCGACGGGCGCCGCGCCGGCGTGTTCGGGGCCGCGTCCCATCGTGCTGTATGCACACGGCACGAACCCGGACAAGGCGCTCAATATCGCCGACATCACCAATGCGTCGAATACCGAAGGTGTACTGATCGCAGCCGTGTTCGCCGCACAGGGCTATATCGTGGTGGCACCGAATTACGCCGGCTACGACATTTCGACATTGGGCTACCACCCGTACTTGAATGCCGCGCAGCAGTCGGGAGAAATGATCGACATGCTGGCGGCGGCACGCACCGCGTTGCCCAAGACCTTGAGCGCCGCGACCAGCGACAGCGGCAAGCTGTTCATCACCGGCTACTCGCAAGGCGGCTACGTCGCGATGGCGACGCAGCGGGCGCTCGAGGCGAGCGGTGCGGTCATCACGGGCGCCGCGCCCGCTTCCGGACCGTATGCGCTCGAAGCGTTCGGCGATGTGCTCATTTTCGGCAACGTCGACTTGGGCTCGACGGTATTCACGCCGCTGCTGACGACCAGCTATCAAAAAGCCTACGGTAACCTCTACAGCACACCGAGCGATGTGTACGCCCCGGCCTATGCGGCCGGCATCGAGACCTTGCTGCCGAGCGTCACTCCGATCGACACCATTTTCGCCGACGGTCTTCTGCCCGAGACCGCCGAATTCGACAGCACCACGCCGGTGGTGTCGATACCCGGCAATCCGACGTTGTCGCTGCAGCTGACGGCACTCCTCTCGGTGCCCGGCAGCCCCCAATATCCGCTGCCGCCGACGGCGCAGACTCCGCTGTTTGCACTTGGATTCGGTGCATCGTACCTGGTCAATAACTCCTATCGCTTGAGCTACGCGCTCGACGCGGCCGCAGATCCCGACGGTGCGGTGCCGACGCCGAGTGCGGGCGTCAAGCTCGCCGCAACTGAGCCGGTGCAACCGCTGCGCCAGGCCTTTTACAAGAACGATCTACGCAACGGGGCGTGGAGCCCGAACTCGCCGACCTTGCTGTGCGGCGGCGACCAGGATCCGACGGTATTCTTCTCGGTGAACACCGGTACCATGGCGGCATTCTGGAGCCCGTTGGTGCAAGCCGGTCTGATCACGGTACTCGATGTGAACGCTACGCCCGCGGGGCCGTTCGCGCAGGTGCAAACCGAATTTCAAGGGAGCCAGGCGCAAGCGTTGGCGGCATTGATTGCCGCCGGCTCGTCGCCGGCGGCAGCCGAGCAGTCCCTCGTGCAGGCTTACCACACCTCCGTGGCACCCTTCTGCATGGTTGCCGCCCGCGGCTTCTTCAGCGAACTCTAAGGGGACCGGTCATGACGACTTTCTCGATGCGCACGCTGCCGGCCGCCCTCGCCGCAACCGTTCTCGGTCTGTACTTCGCGACGCCGGCCTACTGCGACGATTACCCCGCCAATAGCCTGCGCTTCGGCCTGTACTCCGTGTTCTATCACGTGAGCGCGGAGGATCTGCAGGGCCCGTACGTTCCGGCGGGCGCCAACATCGATGCCAAGAACGTCGAAACACTGTACCTCGCCTATGTCCGAAGCTTGACGCCAAACCTCGATTTCGAACTGACCGCGGGTTATCCGCCGTTGCAGAAAACCGTCGGCAAGGGCCCGGCAACCTTGGGCTCGGTGCCTTATAATGGTCAAGTGATTGCGACGGCCCGCTGGATTGCGCCAACTGCGCTGCTCGAATACGTGTTCTTCGACCCGAGCGCGCGCTTGCGTCCGTACATCGGTGCCGGCGTCAATTACACGACTTTTTATGATCGGGATTCGACGGCGGCGGGCGATGCCGCCAGCGGCGGACCGACCAAGCTGTCGCTCAGCCGCTCGATCGGACCGGCCGGCACCGTCGGCCTCGCGTGGAATCTGGGGAGCAATTGGCACATGTATGGCTCGTACAGCATCAGCCGGGTGAATTCGGATCTCACCGCGGATACCGCCGGCGTCATTCGCACGACGCAGATCAAATTCGGACCGCAGGCACTGGTCGTGGCGCTGGGTTATTCCTTCTAGGCCTCGCGTGCATTCCCATGTCTGAACCTGGGGCACCGCCGCCGACGTATCGATCCGGCACGCAATCCGTGGCCGCCGACGAGGCTGCAGCGACGCCGCAGGAGCGGGCCGCGGCGCTTGCTTTTCTGCAAGCCCTGGCCGCGGAGGTCTCCGCGGGCTCGATCGATTTGCCGTGCTTTCCCGATGTGGTCGTGCGCATCAGCATGGCGTTGGCCGATCCGAACACCTCCGCCGATCACGTGGTCACCGTGGTGGGTGCCGAGCCGCGGTTGGCGGCGCGCATTCTGCAAACCGCTAATTCCGCGGCCTTCAATACATCCGGCAAACCGCTGACGGAGCTGCGCTCTGCCATCACCCGCTTGGGACATCAAATGGTGCACGGGACTGCGATGGCCTACGCCGTGCATCAGATGAAGCACGAGAGCGCGCTCAAATCGATCGTCAAGCCGATGACCGATCTATGGAATAAGAGCATCGCGGTCGCCTCGATCAGCCGTATCGTCGCGAGAGGTACCAAACTTACGCCGGACGAGGCCTTCTTGACCGGTCTGTTGCACGGAATCGGCACTCTCTACATCATTGCTCGCGCCACGACCGAGGGGACGCCACTCGGCGGCGAGCAATCGCTGGCGGATCTTCTGGCGGGCTGGCATGCATCGATCGGCAAGGCGGTGCTCGAGAGTTGGGGCTTTGCCGAGGAACTCTGCGAAGCTGTCGGCGAACAGGAGGATGACGATCGCCGCTGGCGGCACGAGGCGACGCTGTCCGATGTGCTGATCGCAAGTCTGCTGCTCGCGGAATTCTTGGACACTCCCGAGCCACGCGCGGTGGTGACCGAGGGCAAGAGCGTATTTCTCACGGTGGGCGTGCGAGCCGAAGACTGTCCCGCCATTCTGGCTGAGGCGGAGCAGCAAATCCGCCTGGTGCACGCGGCGTTGGCAAGCTAGCAGCCTCAGCTGACAAACTCCAGCATCGGCGCACTCAATGATTCATCCCCGGTGTTCACCGCGTAGACCTGCGTCAGATGATTATGGCCGCGGACCACGCCCAATTGGGGTGCGAAGCCATGGTTCGTCACCAGTCGGGCAAACAGCTCCCCCGCTTGGATTTGCATCTGCAACAGATCGATCTCGGCAAAGGTGATCAGCAACGGAAATGCCGCGGCGTCGATCAGATCGATGGTCGACATGGCGGGATAGCGCGTGAAGTCGGAGCCGAAATAAGCCTCGTTTCTCGGGTCCGGAGTGGCAATGCCGAATTGCGCCCGCGCCAACTGCTCGAGTCGTACATTGTAGACGCCTGAGATGAGTATGCCCCCGGCAGCGGACAGGCCGTCGGGCGGGTGAAATCGTCTGATCAGCATGGCCGCTGCCACGTGCGCAGCGCCCGCCGATTCTCCCGCCAGAAAGATCCGTGTGCGATCGACCCCGTAGCGCGCCGCATTCTTCTGCAGCCATTCGAACACCGCGATCACGTCCTCGGCGCCCGCCGGCCATGTGTGCGCCGGTGCCAGCCTATAGTTGGCGACCGCCACGACGATGCCGTGCCGGGCGAAATACTGACCGACGTTCTCGCGCTCGCTCTTGTCGCCGCGAATGAATCCCCCGCCCGGCATGAAGATCATCGCGCTGCGGTGTTGCACGGCGTGCGCCTGCGGCCGATACACATCGACTTTCTGCCGCGCGTCCTCGCCATAGGCAAGATCACGTTCCACTTCGACGCCATCGCGCCGCTGCTGCTGCAGCAACGGCTGGTAGATCGCCTGCGTGTAGGTCATATCGAGCACGGCGCCGCGCGCGCGGATACGCTGCTCGATCGACTCCTGCGGCGGGGAGCACGTGCTCATATTCAATTAGACCGGCGCGGCCGGTGTTTTGTGGAATTTTCCATCCTTGACGATGGCCAGCAAATTTTCTTTGTCCTGCAGGATCGCGACATTCTGGGTGGGATCGCCGCGAACCAACAGCAAGTCCGCGAGATACCCCGCTTTGATCCGACCCAACTCGGCGCCCATTCCCATGATTTCACCGCCCAATTGCGTGGCCGCCACCAGCGCCTCGGCGGGCGTGTAGCCCAAGTGCTGCACGAACAGCTCCAGGTCGCGGGCATTGCGTCCATTCGGATTGAATGGAAACCCATAATCCCCGCCGGGCAAAAGACGCACCCCGCGCTTGCGAAGCTGCGGAGCCAGTCTTTTTTGATGTTCCAGGACGACCGCGGCATCGGCCTTCATGTGGCTCATGTCGAAATGCGGCGGCGGTTTTGCGTCCAAAGTCGCTTGAACTATGCCGAGGGTCGGGCCGACGAAGATGTCCTCCTTGCGCTCCGCCAGCATGTCGATCGCCTCCGCGTCTGCATAGGTGCAATGGTAGAGAACGCGAAAGCCGTTGCGCACGCCCATTTTTATCGCCTGCGCGGCATGTGCATGCCCGCTGAGCCACACATTGGACTCGCGTGCCTGCTCGCCGGCGGCGCGGATCTCATCCTCGGTGTAGAGAATCTGCAACGATGCCCCGGGCTTGAGCGCGCTCTCGCCCGACAGCAGAAACTTGACCACTTTTGCGCCAACCGCGGCGCACTCCTTGATGAATGCGCGGATTGCATCGGGGCCCGTTCCATGCTCTTGAACCTTGCCCGACTCGAGGAATGCAGTGTCGTTCGCCGGCTCACGCTCGATCGAGGATGGCACGAGCCTGGGTCCCGGCATGCCTCCCGAATCGATCTGCGCTTTGAGCGATGCCTCGAGCGTCTTACCCAAGGCACCGGCGGAATAGGCGCTGGTGAATCCATGATCCAACAGGATGCGGGCATTGCGCGCGGTATTGAGCAACAGATCTTCGGGCGGCAGGCTCATGCCAGGCACGAATCGCTCCACCGAACTCGGCCAGCTCAAGTGCGCGTGTGCCTCCGTCATTCCCGGCATGAGCGTTGCGCCCGCGCCGTCGACCACCCTCGCTTGGTCGCGCGACACGGGCGCCTCGCCGGCGCGCGTCACGGCGGCGATGCGGTTGCCGTCGACCAATACTTCGCCGGCATAGGGCGGCGCGCCGCTGCCGTCGAAAATACGTGAATTGACAAACAGGATCATGCTCATCTCCTCTGCACGATACGCACCGGTCCCAACATCCCGGAGGACAAGAGCGGCGCATCGGCCTTGTAGAATACCTGGGTCGTGAATGTGATCTTCTGGGCCGCGTTCGGCTGCTGATCCCCGATCAAGCGATTCACCCAGAGGTTTGTCACCTTGATTTGCAGCAGATTATTACCGCGCTTGAGAGCATCGGTGATATCGACGCGAAACGGCGTCTTCCAAAGAATACCCAAGTTGTGG
>CAYRAC010000079.1:7553-11017 GCA_964422045.1 uncultured Steroidobacteraceae bacterium | reverse complement strand
TCTCCAGTTTGCTCGCGCATCATGCCGGTATCGATGGCGCGGATCACGAACGCCGTACACCCGTTTTGTTTGCCGCTGCTGGCGGCTCACGCGATGCCGTTACGCTGTTATTGAACGCCGGTGCAAACCCCAAGGCAATCGATGCGCACGGGGCGACCGCGCTGCACGCGGCGGCCCGTCAATCCGGCGTCGAGGTGTTGACAGCGCTGCTCGCGATCGACTTGCCCGTCAATCAGCGTGACGCACAGGGCGACACACCGCTGCTGCTCGCCGCGGCAACCGGGAATGTCGAGACTGTTCGGGCGCTGCTCGCGCGCTCGCCGGACTTGAATGTTCAGAACGGCGTGGGCGATACCGCACTGATCGCCGCTAGCCGCGGCGGCCATCAGCAGATTTGTCATTTGTTGCTGGCGGCCGGCGCAAATAAAGTGCTGCGCAACGGCTCTGGCATCTCTGCCGAGGATGTCGCCGCCGCTCGCGGTTTCACTTCGATTGCCGCCGAATTGGCCAAAGGCTGAGGGTTTGAAAATCAGGCGCACCGCGCCCATCAATACGCGTAATAGGGCCCGGTAAACCCGCCGCCGGAACGCTGATCGATGCCGATATAGATCGTACGGCCGAAGAAAAACGGCAGACCCCATGTAAAGCCGGTCGATCCGCTGCCACTCCCCAAATTTGGCAACGCCGAGGCTCCGACGACAAAGGCACTCGGATCGGCAATCGCAAACTGCGCGGTGTTTACCGCGCCATTTGCACCGGCACCGGTATTGACTGCGAATAAGCTTTGTGGACTGATGGCCGGGCAGTAGTAGCCCACAAAAGCGCCGGTTGCGCACACAGCAATGCTGGGATCGTCGAAGGAATAGGAATCGGTGGCCGAGTCAAGCAGCGCGGGGAGCACGGTGTTACCGCCGTTGTAAGTGGCGGTAAAATCGCCGTTCGAGTCGGCTGCAAGCACCGTCAACGCCGCCACGGGCAGCGCATTGTCCGCTTGCGTCGCAATGCCAAAGGTCATTTCTCCGGACAGGGTCGTATCACCATTGGCGTTTTGTGGATTCGGCAGATTAATGATGACGCCGTTATTGTCCACGGCAAACATGGCAATGGGGTTGGTCACTTGAGCGCTCAGCGCCACATTTTCAGCCGTGCACGCGCCGGCCCCGGTGCATCCGAAGTAAATCGGCACGGGCGTCGCAGCAGCCGCACAGGCTGCGCCGCAGTCCTCGACAAATACGCCGATGCCGAGCACACCGTTGGCGCCAAATCCGGATACGTCGTTGATCAAGGTGCCATTCGCACCGCAGGTCGCCGGCGGCGGCGCACCCGCGCCGCTGTCGTCCATGACCTGCACTGGTAAGCTGGCCGCGACTTCGCCCGCCATCGATATGTCCGCCAAGACAACCGGCCCCCAGGTTTGTCCCCCGCCAAACGTCATGCATTCCTCGATCGTCTGACTTTGCGCATCGTGCTCTGCGCTGAGGGTGATGTGATTGGCGGCCAGCACGGAGCCGACCAACCTTAGGCCCCAGGATCCGGTGTCGATCAGCACGTGGTCTATATTTGCGCATTGTGTCTGGGATCCGGGCGCGCACACCTTGACGGTAGCGTAGGCGTGATTGATCTGACCGGTTGCGGCGGCTGGGCCAGAGTCGACCGTTACCGCCATCGTGTTCAGCACCGGCGGGGGCGCGCCTGGCGCGGTCGCAGCATTGTTGCTGCCGAAGCACGCGCCAAGCAGCGCCGAGGCGCAAAGGTTCAGGAGCGCCAAGTTGAAGCGATTTCGCATGCGGTCACAGCTTCCTATTTTAGGTCCGCGGTCGACACGCCATCCGGCACGCGCGACGGAAGGTATGCCCGGCCGCGATAGGCGCGCATATGCCCGCTTGATTCGATGACCAAATCAGGCAGCGCCAGCCGCAGAGCCGCGCGCCGCGCCGGCGGCATTTGCGCCATCCAAGCTTGATGATATTGAGCGAAATGCACGCCCAGCAGTTGTTGCAAGTTCGGTTCCGCGGGACCGCTCCACGCGACAGCAAATACTAGGCCGTCTCGACTCAAGAATTCTCGCACCCGCATGCCATTGTGCGGCGTGATTTCGTGGACTTCGAATTGCGGCGACGAATAGACATGAACGCTACCTTGCATCTCGTTCGAATCCGCGATGACGCTGGCGCTATCGCCGCCCAATCCCGCATTTGCCGTCCTGCACAGCAACGTCATGCCGAAGCTCAGCAGCAGAGCAGGACTGGCGCGTCGAAATCCCATTCGAGCATTCTCCCGCAACCGCTGCATCAATTGGAGCTGTCGTTGGGCGCAGACACCCGCGCAATCGCAGCGCCCGGACCGAATATCGCTTCCCGTCTAGATCCGAGGTATTGAAATGAGGCCGCAGCTGCGCCGCTTAAATGAAGCGCGTCTGCGCCGCTCTTCGCGAGCGTTGCTACGGTTTGTTGTTGATCTGATACGAAGCGCCAATGTGCAGCCGGCGCTTGCGAGGAGTCGGTCGCAATCGTTGACGATAGGGCAGATAACAGAGTCTGCGTGTTTGGCGAATACACCAAGACCGCCTCGTGAACCAAGGCGGCGTGCGCAACGTTTAGCGCGCGACACAATCGACCCTTGAGCTCGGCATCGAATATGTCAGCTGCCCGCGACTTTTCAATATCGCGCGAGATCACATTGTCCGTGAGCACTCCCCCTCGCTGCAAGAGCGGCAGATCCTCGGTCCACGCCTCGGGCGGACACTCCTTGTTCTCGCGCTTGAGCGCGACGAAGGGATTGATTTCAGCCGGATAAATGCGACAAACCAGCGGCCGATCCTCGTATATTCCACAACGCATATCGGAGAGGAGGTTTGGGCACGCGCCAACCACATTAGCGACGAGCATGACGACGACGCGCGTTGGCATGGATCCGCTCATCACCGCGAAGGACCGCCTTTTAAAATGCGCGGCTCTCGAGTCTCCGTCCAACGCTTCCGGCCATGGCGATGCCTCGCACAGCAATTGCACTTCATCGCCGCGATTGAGCCATTCGACCGCTTCCGCCACGCTCAATGGAACTTTGGTGTCGCGGCAGCATTTGCCGCACTGGGTGCAGCCAAAATGTAGCTCCATGCAGACTAGTCCCCTGAGTTGTTCACCATTCCCGGCGTCCCGGGCTCGAGACAACCCATTACCCTCAAGTTACAGTCTCTTTTGCCGATACTTTGCACTGCAAAGTTAGAGAAGTGTACCAAGTTCGCTTTAACATAAGAGGCAATTCCTAATGAGCGTTTCAAGTGTCTCCCCCTCCGTCGCTTCATCCGTTGCCCCCGCCGCGGTAAACAAGAAGACGCCCGCGAGCCCGGCTCTGCAGCCCAACAAGCCAGTTGCGCCGCCCGCTGTTAAGTCCGGCGCTGACAGCGACAGCGATCATGACGGCAGCGGTGGCAGAGTCAACGTCAAGGCGTGATTTTGGTATCG
>CAYRAC010000079.1:0-7453 GCA_964422045.1 uncultured Steroidobacteraceae bacterium | reverse complement strand
GCGATCATGACGGCAGCGGTGGCAGAGTCAACGTCAAGGCGTGATTTTGGTATCGGCATCCAGGCCCGCCGCCTAAGAGCGGGCCTGGATTGGGCGCTAAGACTGGAGTCGCGTCGGCCACATTCTCGCCAGCACGCCATCATGCAACACAAAATGGTGCCACAGGGCCGCAAGCACATGCAGCCCCGCGAGCGCGAAAAGCGCATACGCCATATATCCGTGGATGTCCTCGGTTGGCTCAAATATCGTCCGGTTTTTCTTGATCCCGAAATCAATGTCAAACAAGCCGAAGTGAAAAATGCGCCCATGGTAAATGAAGGTCACGAAACCAACTATCGGGATGAGGAACATCAACGCATAGAGGGCAAAGTGCACGGGGCTTGAAAAGCGGCGAGAGAAGCCACCCATATCAGGCGGCAGAGTGGGAGGGGAATACCGGAGACGGTAGCCAACGCGCGCGAGGAGCACCAACCACAATAAAAGACCGATCAACGCGTGGACGTTGATCCAAAACGCTTGCGTTTGCTTTGGCCAAGAATCGTGCAGAAGTCCTAACACACCGACGATGAGGACGAGCACGAACATGACCCAATGAAACGCGATGGCGCCGAGACGGTAGCGCCCCTTGCCTTGCAGCGGTTGAGAAGATTCCAAAGCATCGGAGGCCATTATTTACCGCCCTCGGGACATAAAAACCAGAGACTATCGCAAATCGCACTAAAACCGCTTGGAAAGACCGACCGCGCCCAAATGCCGCTTTGATCGAGCGGCGATTCGTGATCGAACCGGGCAAATTCGAGGCTTGAGGCCAGCCCTGACAACACCAGGCACACAGTTGATTGGTGCTTCATGAAGAAGGCCTTTGCGCTTGCAGATACATCGCTCGGTCGGTGGTGACATTCCTGCCCGATTCGACGGTTGGGCGGACCATTTGTTCGAAAAACTGACTCTCGTCGGAAGTGAACCGCTCGGCGAGGATCTGCTTCAGCGAGGGGGCCCATGGATGCGGTGAACTCCCAAGAAAAACGTCCCAGGACGTGATGAGCGATGGCGCGACGTCAATGTGCAGCTGCAGGTGAATTTCCGCAAAGCCAGCTGCGCGAACCAAATTGAGCAAATCGCGCTCAGAATAATTGGCGATTGGACTGTTAGCGGCGGCGTCTTTTGTATCGGGGAACTGGGCCGCCTTCCAGCGATGCAGAAGCGCCAAGAACCGCTCCACCGGCCGGGTTTGATCCTCGATGCGTCTTCTCAGAGCCATGGCGTAGAAAGCCTCGTCTTGAAGAATGGGCTCAGCAATCGAGAGACGGCCGCCGGGCTTGAGGATGCGGAAGAATTCACGCAACGCCGCGGCCTTGTCGACAACGTAGGCGAGAACAGCTCGGGTAGTCACGACATCGGCCGAGGCATCGGCGATCCCCGCGAGGTTGTCGGCCGGGCATTTAAGGAAAGTGCACTGCGCCCGCACGTTGCGTTTCGTGGCGACGGATTCCGCGTACCGCAGCATCGGAGCAGATAGGTCGGTAAGAACGACGCGCAGCGACGGCCCGATACGATCAATAGCACGGAACGCCACGAGACCTTCGCCGGCACCAACATCGATCAGGGTCATGCCGGCCTCGAGTTTACCGCCGTCCAGCACCCGATCCGCGTACCCCTCAACAACTGCCTGGACGATGAGACCGTACGCAGAATCGTCCGCGTGACGATGATGCAACAGCCATTCGAACCAGACGTCCGACTCGAGGTCGGGGTTTTCCGTCACGCGACTTCTCCGATGTATGCAGCGACTATAAAGGCATCGACTTTGCAATGCAAAGTTCGACTAGAGGGCGAGTCGAACATATCGTTAATGAGAATTGTTTCGCTTGCAGAGTGCCCACCAAACGCCTGCTTTGTGAAGACACCGCGGCCCAAGCCACCGTGCCGCGAGAGTTAACCCGTTGCCGATCCTGTGGCGATATAGCTATGTGGACAGATATTTCGTTTTCAACGCGGGCGGGGTTACTCTTGTGGCGCGTGATAAAACCAACTTCGAGGGGATCGTCCATGGTTATTGGAATGTCGCTCGCGGCTTTCACCGAGTTTCACGTCATTTTGAGTTTGGCCGGTATCATCGCCGGTATCATCGTGGCGTTCGCCATGCTCCGATCGGTACGCTTGCCGGCCATGACCGCGCTGTTCCTGCTCGCGACGGCGCTAACCGACATCACCGGCTTCCTCTTTCCGATGCCTTTCGACCCGGCCGATGCCGTCGGCATCATCGATCTGGTGGCGGTGGGCATCGCAGTGCTCACGCTGTATGTCAGTCACTTGAAAGGCGCCGCGCGCTGGATCTTCGTGTCGAGCGCGCTATTCGCCTTGTATCTCAACTGCTTTGTGCTGGTGGTGCAGACGTTCCAGAAAGTGCCCTTCTTTCACCAGTTTGCGCCCACCCAGAAGGAGCCCGCCTTTGCCGCCGCGCAGGGCGCGCTGCTGATCCTGTTCATCGGATTGGGGGTTGCGGCCCTGCGCAAGTTTCGCCCCGCAGGCGTGCTTGCCGCGCCCGCTTAACTTAAGAGGACTTGAGGGACTGTACCGGGGCCGGTAACTTCGAACAACCCGAATGTTCGGCCGCCGGATGACGGCTTCTTTAACGACATCACACGCGGTTACGTTCAGAAGGCCGTCTACGCGTCAGTCGACATCGTCTCATCGCGCAAAAACTGACTCTGACGGCTGGCACGCGTTATTCGAGAACCTCTACTTCGGAAGTCGGATCGTCCGGGGGGAGTTACGGATGTCAGCTCATCAATTTTCCCGCGAACCTGAACTGGAAAGTCACTGAGGACGTGCTGCTGTACTACACCTGGTCGCAGGGTTTCCGCGCTGGCGGCGGGCGCCGCCTGGAATCAGAGCGAATCGGTCAGGCAAGCCGTCCTTCTGTGGCGAGATGGAACACCCATCGACTTTAGTTCGCTCGGGGCCAACCTTTCGAACCCGGGCGGTGCACTCGGCAGCCCGCTCGCCGGCGCGCCCCCCTTTCAGGGCAATATTCGCGCGCAATACGAAGTTCCGTTCAACGGCCTTGACGCGTTCGCTCAGATCGACGCGGTGCATCAGTGCGGCGCTCGGTTTCCGTAGAAATGCGTGGCTCGCGCAGGTCTACGGCGAGAACCTGACCGACACCAGGGCCGAACTGTATGCAAACCATACGGAGTTCTACAAAGCCGTCACACTGAGTCGTCCCAGAACCATGGGATTGCGCTTCAGCTATAAGTTCAGCGGTAGGTAGGTCATCCGAATTCTTTGACGCAGCGGAAACGGATTCAGAAGGTCATCTATCCTTCGGGACGGCCCTTTTTATTCGGCTGGGGTCGCGCTTGTGGTTCAGCCGATAATCGGTCGAAGTGGCTTTCGATGTGATCGATGAACTTTCCCTTGAATGCACTCAGCAAGAAACCGAGAGTCACATGCAACCGAATTTCCGAATCGGTCACGTGCATCCGGCCATCCACGCCGGAGCGATGGAAGTGCAGCGTATTGCCGTGCCATTCGCTGCTGAGGCCGTACTCGGCAGCCAGCGCGTCAGCCGTCTCCTGCACGAGCGCTTTTGCCTTCGGGATCGTCAGCGAGTGGGGTTTTGTGTACTCGATATCGGCCATTTGTGACTCCGGCCCCGCCTTCTTATAGTCTCCTAGAATGAATAACCGAAGGCGAGAACCAGTGCCTGCGGCCCGAAATTGATGCGTGTGGTCCGAATGACGCCCGCGGTGTCGGCAACGAGGTTGGATCTTACCTGAGAGGCCGAATAAGAACCGTAGAGATGCCAATTGGTCGAGAGACTGTATGCCAAGCCCACGGTCGCGGCCGGACCCACGGACGCACTCAGCGACAGCTTGGTGGGACCACCGCTCGCCGCATTGCCCTGGGCGGTCGAATCGCGATCATAAAAGGTCGTGTAGTTGACGCCAACGCCGACGTAAGGACGCAGCTTCGAGTTTTCACTGAGGAACTTGTATTCAAGCAGCAGCGTCGGCGCGATCCAACGTGCCGTCGAGATGACTTGGCCATCATAGGGTACTGAGCCCAGAGTGGCGGGCCCCTTGCCCACGGTTTTTGTGAGGGGCGGGTAACCGACGGTCAATTCAACATCGAAGTGCGCGGACAGGCGTCGCACGTAAGCCAAATACAGAGTATCCACATTCTTGGCGTCGATGTTGACGCCGGGTGGCACGTAAGGTCCGGACAGATCGTCCGCAGAAGAATGGTAGAACACTGCATAGAGACCCGCCCGAATCGAGTTGCTCGGATAGTCGTCGCAAAACGCCGGCGCGGTGAAACACAGGCTCGACGCGAATCCGAGAGCGGCGAATAGTGTGCGGACAGAGAGAGTTGTCATGGCCGATCCCCCTTACAGTTGGCCGAAAAAGGCTCGCGCCGCCGCTGAGCAGAAGGGCGCCACGGAAGTGTGGTATCCCTCCACGATGAGTTGCTGTGCCGCCGCCGGCATCAGGCGGCCCCCGGCCGCCGATGCGTAGTAGGCGAGCTGCGCCGCCTGGCTTTCCTGGAAGCCCGTCTGCAAGGCCGCGAACGGCCCCGAGGGTGTGCCGTTCACGTCCAGCACCGTAATGAGCCCGGCTTGCACCAGCGGACTCCAGAATTCCGCCATGACACCCGTGTTCACCGGGAAAAACACCGTTGGATCCGCGTCGCCACCGCACAGCAAGGTGGGGGACGTTGGAGCCCACGCACCATTGCGCAGATCATTCTTGTAAAACGCCAGGCGCAGCGGCTGCGCCGG
Source organism: uncultured Steroidobacteraceae bacterium (assembly GCA_964422045.1). Classification (GTDB taxonomy): domain Bacteria; phylum Pseudomonadota; class Gammaproteobacteria; order Steroidobacterales; family Steroidobacteraceae; genus Bog-1198. Next base: position 2,670 of record CAYRAC010000079.1, on the reverse strand, counting down.
CGCCTTCGCCGCTGGTCGCCGCGCTCAGGGTCTTCGGCAGTGCCGCGCGCGCCGCGGTCAACATGTCGAGCATTTCTCCAGATTGTTGTTCGGCATTGAGGTAGGGGTGATAGCCCAGGCGCGAGATGTCGTAGCCGGCGTAATTTGGTGCCACCACGATGTAGCCCTGCGCCGCGAACATAGCCGCAATCAACACGCCCTCGGTATTGGTGGCGTTGGTGACATCGGCGATGTTCAGCGTCTTGTCGCTGTTCGTACCGTGCGCATAAAGCACGATGGGACGCGCGCCGGAGCAAGCGGGCGGCGCACCCGTGGGCACCATCAGCGCGCCGGACGACTCGGTGCTCTCGCCCGCGGCCCCCACGGTCCAGAGCTTGACGTAGTAGAAATCCACCCCGCAGCTCGGGCTGCCGCTGATTTGCAGCAGCTGTGCGCCGCTGCTGGTCCCGGCGAGCTCCGCCTGGAAGGTGGCAGCGTCGAGCTGGCGATGCGAAACGGCGGATTCTCAATCAAGGTCCCGTGCGCGGTCGAGGCGGCGACACTCGAGGTCTGACTGCTCGATCCGCACGCGCAAAGCAGCGCGGCGACCAGCGTAATGCCGAATATCGCCAATGACTTGAACATGATTGCTTTCCCCCGCTGTCTCGAAAAGACAAACCCGACTTTTCTTGTTTTCCGCCAATAAACCGGACCTCATGAAACAGTGGTGAGTCTACGCTGGCGATCACTAGCGACCATACGTATTGGCCGCAGCGATATCAGCAATTCCTTAGGCATTAAGCACTTTTGCAGATTGCCAAAATAAAAATTCAGGGGGCTAGATGAGGCTCAATCAGTTGGCTGTTGGGGGAGTGGCTCAATGGATAAAATCTGGCTCAAGGCGTACCCGCACGGAATTGCCGCGGAGATCGATGCGGATTCTCACCCTTCGCTCGTTCACCTGCTCGAGGAGAGTTGCCGGCGCTTCGCCGAGCGTCCCGCGTTTCATAATCTCGGCGTGACGCTGAGTTATCGCGACCTCGAGCGGCAATCGCGATATTTTGGCGCTTATCTTCTCGCCCTCGGGCTGCAGCCCGGCGATCGGGTGGCGCTAATGATGCCGAACGTTTTGCACTACCCGATCGCCATGTTCGGGGCGCTGCGCGCGGGACTGACCGTCGTAAACGTGAATCCGCTTTACACGCCGCCGGAACTGCGCCATCAGCTACGCGACTCCGGCGCCCGCGCCATCGTGATTCTCGAGAATTTCGCGCATCTCCTGGCGCAGGTGCGCGCCGCTACGCAAATCCAACACATCGTGATTGCGAGTCTCGGCGATTTGGCGCCATTCCCGAAGCGCAGCGTCGTGAATTTCCTGGTGCGGCGAGTCAAACGGCTGGTGCCGGCATACGATTTGCCCGATGCGCGCCCCTTCCGCTCCGCGCTGAAGCGCGGCGCGCGCGGCAAATGGCACCCGCCAGTAATCGGTCCTGCGGATGTTGCGTTCCTGCAATACACGGGAGGCACGACCGGCGTCGCCAAGGGAGCGGTGCTCACTCATCGCAACATGGTCGCGAATCTGCTGCAGGTGGGCGAGTTCTGGAAGAACGTGATCGAGCCCGGCCGTGAGGTGATCATTACGCCCCTGCCGCTCTATCACATCTTCTGCCTGACGTGCAATTGCCTGGTCTTCATGCGGTATGGCGGCCTCAACGTGCTCATCACCAACCCTCGAGACATCGGCGCGTTCGTGCACGAACTCCGCAGCTGGAAATTTTCGATCATCACCGGCGTCAACACGCTCTACAGCGCCTTGCTGGGCCACCCGAGTTTCGCGAAGCTTGACTTCTCACATCTGAAGCTCGGCGCGGCCGGAGGCATGGCGCTGCATCCCAGCGTCGCCGAGAGATGGCGCGCGCTCACGGGACGGCCGCTGGCCGAGGGCTATGGGCTCACGGAGTCCTCGCCGGTCGTCTCGTGCAACAGCTATGAGGCGCCGCAGTTGGGAACCGTTGGCCTGCCGCTGCCTTCGACGGAAATCAGCATTCGCAACGATGAGGTCGAGGTACCGCTCGGAGACCCGGGCGAGCTTTGCGTGCGCGGGCCGCAGGTGATGCGCGGCTACTGGAACCGCGCCGAGGACACTGCGAAGACGCTGACGCCGGACGGCTGGCTGCGCACCGGCGACATTGCGGTCATGGCAGCCGACGGATTACTGCGCATCGTCGATCGGAAAAAAGATCTCATCATCGTCTCCGGGTTCAAGGTCTTTCCCAACGAAATCGAGGCTGCGGTCGGCGAGCACCCCGCGGTATTGGAATGCGGATGCATCGGCGTGCCCGACGCGCATTCGGGCGAAGCAGTGAAGATTTTCGTCGTGCTGCGCGAAGGCTGCTCGCTCACTCCGGAGGATCTGCGCGAGCATTCCCGCCAACGCCTGACCGGCTACAAGATTCCCAAACATGTCGAGTTTCGTTCCATACTGCCCAAAACGAACGTCGGCAAGATCTTGCGGCGCGAACTCGCGCGTGAAGAAGCTGTGCGCGCCGCCTAAGTCCATTCACCAATGGGCGCCGCGCATGAGCGCGGCGAATGCAACGGCTGAGGCCTCTGCCGGCCGAGCGGCTGGAGATGAGCCGCCGGCGGCTTCGGATTCGGGAAACATCGTGAACCCCTCGCTCATGACGGCCG
>CAYRAC010000078.1:0-11035 GCA_964422045.1 uncultured Steroidobacteraceae bacterium | reverse complement strand
CGCCGCAAGTTTTGCTTGAGTCGTCTGCATATGTTTGCGGTAGCTACCGTCGAGCAGCAGCCGATGCACGGCGCGGGTGGCAACTTCGTTGCCGCCAAAGGTCGTCGACAACCGCAAATCCACCAGACTGTCGATCCAGTCGCGCCGCGTGCAGATGAATCCGCAGCGCAACGAGGCGGATAGCGTCTTCGAACAGCTGCCGACGTAGATCACGCGCTCGAAACCGTCAAAAGCCGCAAATCGTGTGGTCGACGGCGGTGCGAAATCGGCGAAGATGTCGTCTTCGACCACGATGAGATTGCTGGCCTCAGCCAGCTTCAGGATGCGGTGCTGCGCGATCGAGGACGGGGTTGCTCCGGTGGGATTTTGGAACGAGCCGGTCGTAAGATAAAGCCGCGGTGAGTGTTCGCCGACAACCTGCGCGAACGCGCCTGCATCCGGACCGCTCGGCGTGTAGGGAATCGTCACGATCTTGGCGCGGTGTGCGCGCGCGATATTCAGGAAATTGAAGTAGCACGGATCATCGACGATCACCGTGTCGCCCGGCTGGATGAACAGACGGCACACCAGGTCGATCGCCTGGGTTCCAGAATCGGTGAGCAGAATCTGATCCGCGGCGGCGCCAATTCCGCGCTCGCCCAGCAGGCGCGACAGACATTCTCGCAGCGGCTGAAAACCCGAAGGCTCGCTGTAGTTCACGAGCGGTGCCGCGGCGCCGCGCGCCGCCGCGCGCAATGCCCGGCGAATGCCCGCATCCGGCATCCAGCTTTCGGGCAACCAACCGCAGCCCGGCTTCAATTTGAGGTCGTCGGCCGCGAGCGAGCGGCGCATCACCCACAAGGGATCGATCTCGCGCTCGACCGGACGCCCGGCTTGGGCGAGCGACAACGGCGGGGAGTGCGCGACAAAGAAACCCGCACCACGTCGCGAGCTGATCTCGCCTTGAGCCAGCAGACGCGCATAGGCTTCCACCACGGTGGACTTGGACACCGCGAGCGTCTCGGCACTGCGCCGGATCGACGGCAGCCGCGATCCGGCCCGCAATCCGCCGGCGGCGATGCGCCTGCGAATGTCCGCCATGACCAAGCCAACGCGGCTGATGTCGTCCATCTGTGTTGCTCAATGCATCAGTACAGTTTGCCCAAATTGTACCCTTCTGTACCTCGAATCTCGACCTGGCGCGTGCCACAGTTGCCGGCATGACGAGGACTTCGGACACAACGGCGCGGCCGGCGGGCGCCTGGCTCAACGGCTTGTTGGGGGTCATGATCTTCAGCGCCTCGCTGCCGGCTACACGCATCGCGGTGCGCGATCTCAACCCGCTGTTCCTGAGCGTCGCTCGGGCCGCGGTCGCAGGAATACTCGCGCTCGCGCTGTTGTGGCTCGGCCGTCAGCCGCGGCCGGCGCGCGCCGATCTTCCAGGCCTTGCGCGGGTCGCACTCGGTGTGGTCTTCGGCTTTCCGCTGTTGAGCGCACTCGCGCTGCGTGATATTACCTCCGCGCACGCGCTGCTATTCATCGCGCTGCTGCCCTTATCGACTGCACTGTTCGCGGTACTGCTCGCACACGAGCGGCCGCGGCCGGCATTCTGGCTGTTCGCATCGATCGGGGCCGCGCTGGTCGCAGCCTACGCGCTCCGCCAAGAGCGTGCGGTAGGCTCGCTGCGCGGCGACGGCCTGATGCTGGCGTCGATCGTGGCGGCAGGCTTGGGCTACGCCGAGGGCGGTCGGCTGTCGCGCCGTCTCGGTGGCTGGCAGGTCATCTCATGGTCGCTGGTGTTTTCGCTACCCCTCATGCTGCCGTTGGCGATATGGCGAGCGCCGCTCACCTGGGCCGGCATTTCCGCATCGGCCATCGCCTCGCTCGCCTACGTATCGGTGTTCAGCATGCTGGTGGGTTTCGTGTTCTGGTATCGAGGCTTGGCGCACGGCGGCATCGCGGCTGTCGGACAATTGCAGCTCCTGCAGCCGTTCCTCGGAATGGGACTCGCGGCGCTGCTGTTGCACGAACCGATCGGCGGCGGCTTGATCGCAACTTCATTGGCTGTGGTGGCGTGCGTCGCAGGAGCCAGGCGCTGCGCGGCTTAGGGCAGCAATTCGCGCGCCCGAAAACACGCTACGAAATGCCCGGGGATGACCTCCTCGAGCGGCGGCACGCGCGCCGCGCAGAGCGCCAAGGCGTAGCGGCAGCGATCGCGAAACGCGCAGCCCGTGACGGGGCCTGCCGGGCCCTCGACCTCGACGGGTTCGATACGCCCCGTCACGGGCTGCGCCCCGCCGCGCTGCCATGGAGTCGCCGGCGGGACCGCTGCCAACAGCGCCCGGGTGTACGGGTGGATCGGGTCCTCATACAAGGCGTCACGCGTCGCAATTTCGACCAGACGGCCGCAATAGATCACCAGAATTCGATGACTGGTATGCCTGACGAGGGCAAGATTGTGGCTGATGAAAAGCAGCGCCGTTCCCGCGTCGCGCTGCAGATCGAGCAGCAGGTTGACGATCTGGCCTTGCACCGAAACGTCCAGGGAGCTGACAGGCTCATCGCAAATCAAAAGCTTCGGACTCAGGATCATGGCTCGCGCAATGCCGATCCGTTGGCATTGTCCGCCGCTAAATTCGTTGGGGTAGCGGTCCATCATGCCGGCATCGAGCCCGACCCGCTGCAACATTTCGCCGACTCTTGCCGCCCGCTGCCGCGTGTCCAACTGCGATTCAAAGATTCGCAACGGCTCGGCAATGGTTTCTCCGACGGTCATGCGCGGATTCAAACTGCCCAGCGGGTCTTGAAAAATGATCTGCAGTTCGCGCCGCAGGCGTTGCAGCGCCGACGCATCGCAGGTGCGAAGATCGCGCCCGCGCCACACGATCGAGCCAACAGTTGCGGGGATGAGCAGCAGAATTGCCCTGGCGAGCGTCGACTTGCCGGATCCGGATTCGCCAACGACACCGAGAGTCTCGCCCGCGAGGAGATCAAAACTCACATCCCACAGCACCTGGCGCTCGCCGTATCGAACCGCGAGACCGGCGACGCTCAACAGGCGATCGACCGCGGCACCGCCGCTCATGATGGCAACGGAAAATGGCACGCCACCCGGCGCGCCGCGTCCGAACCCTCGAGTCGCGGCCGCTCCGCACGGCAGCGCTCGGCGGCGCGCGGACAGCGCGGCGCAAACGCGCATCCGGCGCCGATCTCTCCGGGTCGCGGCGGTTGGCCCAGGAGAGTGGGCAATCGCTGCAGGCGCGGACCCGATAAACTCGGGATGCACTTGAGCAGTTCGGCCGTATACGGATGCTGTGCGTGTTCGAACAGGTCGACTGCACCGGCCATCTCGACGATGCGCCCGGCGTACATGACGATGATCCGATCGGCGAGACCCGCAACCACGCCTAAGTCATGACTGATGAGCACCAGCGCCATGCCGATCTCCCGGCGCAACGCGCGCAGCAGCTCGATGATTTGCGCCTGTACGGTCATATCGAGTGCGGTGGTCGGTTCGTCTGCGACGACGAGCGCCGGCGCGCACAGCAAGCTCATGCCGATCATCACCCGTTGGCGCAAGCCGCCCGACAGCTCATGCGGATATTGATTCAAGCGGCGCTGCGGCTCGGGCACGCGCACTCTCGTCAGCATGCGCAGGGCGGCGCTGCGCGCCTCGCTCCACGACACGCCTGCGTGGCAGACCAAGACTTCGGCCAGCTGCGTGCCGATCCTCAAATGCGGAGTCAATGAGGTCATCGGGTCTTGGAAGACCATGCTGAGCTTGGAACCGCGAACGCGATTCAAGAGCGCCGGCTGCGCCGCCAAGATTTCCTCGCCGTCGAAGCGCACGCTGCCCGCGGCTGCGGCGTTGTTCGCGAGCAGTCCCAGGGCGGCCATGAAGATTTGGGTTTTACCGGAACCGGACTCGCCGACGATGCCGAGACATTCGCCCGCCGCGACGCATAGCGATACTTGCCGTACGGCGTCGATGGCGCCATTTGGACGCGAAAAGCTCACGGTCAAATCCTCGACCTGCAACAGGGAGGACATCGCTAACTCCCCTCGGGGTCGACAGCGTCGCGCAATCCGTCGCCGAAAATATTCAGACTCAGCAGCAATACCGCCAAGAATCCGCCCGGGATCAGCAGCATCCAGGGTGCCGCTTCCATCTCGCCCGCTCCCTCGGCGATGAGCGTGCCCAAGCTCGCGTGCGGTTCTTGGATTCCGAGGCCGAGGAAGCTCAAGAAGCTCTCGAACATGATGATTTGCGGCACCGTGAGCGTTGCGTAAACGATCACCGGTCCGATCAGATTGGGGATTATATGATTGACGATGATGCGGGCCGTGCTCGCTCCCGATGCGACCGCCGCTTCGATGTACTCGCGCTGACGAATGCTGAGTGTTTGGCCGCGCACGATGCGCGCCATGGTCAGCCAGCCGACGGCGCCGATCGACAGGAACAACAAGTACTCGTTGCGCCCGAAAATCACGGTCAAGAAAATGACGAAGAATATCAACGGCAGGCCGCTCAATATCTCGATTATACGCATCATCGTATGATCGGTGCGGCCGCCCACGTAGCCGGCGACGGCTCCGTAGCCGATTCCGACCAACAAACTCACGGCGCTCGCCACCAAACCGACCGCCAACGATACGCGTGCCCCCTCGAGCGTGCGCACATAGAGATCGCGCCCCAGCCGATCCGTTCCGAACCAGTGCGCGCCTTGCGCCGCCGGTCGCGACGCCACATGCCGCCAATCGAGAGTTTCGCCGCCGTTCGGATTGAGCGCCGGCCCGACCACGGCAAGCAGGATCATCGTGCCGATGACCATCATCGCCAGCATCGCGCCGCGATTGGCGCGCAAGCGGCGCGCGGCGTCGTCGACAAAACTTCTCATCGCCCGAGTCTCACGCGCGGATCAAGCCAGACGTACAGCAGATCCGCGACAAGACCCATGACAATCAGCAGCGCCGAATAAATGATCACCATGCCCATGACCAGGGTGTAGTCGCGATTGAGCGCGCCTTGCACCATGTAGCGGCCGATTCCAGGCAATCCGGCAATCGATTCGACGACCAGTGATCCGGTCATGATGGAGGCCACCGCGGGGGCGATAAACCCGACCACCGGCAGCAAGGCCGGACGCAACGCGTGACGCCAAATCACGGTTCGCAGCGGCAAGCCCTTGGCAACCGCGGTGCGAATAAAGTGCGTGCGCAGGACCTCGATCATGCTCGCGCGCACCAGACGCGCAATCACGCTCAGCGGCGGCAGCATCAACGCGAGTACCGGCAACGCCAGGTGCCGGACGGAGCCAGGTTCCCAGCCGGCGACCGGCAACCAATGCAAGTAGATGCCGAACAGCAGGCCGAGAAACGGCAGCACGACAAACGATGGGATCGCGATACCGACGACGGCGAGCGAGGTCGCGGCATAATCGGCCGCTCGATTTCGATGAAGCGCGGCAAAGGTCCCGATGGGAACTCCGAGCAGCAGCGCCAGCGCCAGGGCGATCGATCCAAGTTCAAGACTCACCGGGAATCCCTGTCCGATGAGCTCCGTCACCGAGAAGTCCTTGTATTTGAATGACGGGCCGAAATCGCCGTGCGCGGCGGCGCGCAAGTAGCGTCCGTACTGGATTAAGATCGGTTGATCCAGTCCGTACGCATTCTGCAGGTTGGCCATTACCTGCGGCGGCAGGCTCTGCTCTTGGTCGAAAGGTCCGCCCGGCGCCGCGCGGATCAGAAAAAAAGCAATGCTGACAATGACGAACAACGTGGGAACCGCGCCGGCCAGGCGGGTCAAAAAGTAGCGCAGCATCTGACTTAAGTCTATCGATTGACCGCGAGGTGGACAAGCGAAGCGGCGATCCTTAAACTAGCGCGCCGCATTTGACCGATCAGGTTCGAGGTTTCATGGAATCCACACGCCCCATCCGTGCGCTGATGCGCGGCCTCGATGCGCTGACGGTTCTCAATCTACGCGATGGCGCAACGGTGTCCGAAGTGGCCCAAGAGATTCGCTTGCCGCGCACCACCGTGTATCGAATTCTCGAGACATTGTGCAACGCCGGTTTCGTGTTTCGCGATGCGGCGGATGACCGCTATCGACTGACGATTCTGGTACGCGGCCTGTCCGACGGATTCGACGACGAGGCGTGGGTGACGCAAATCGCCAAGCCGCTCATTCACGAGTTGTGCCGCGAAACCGTCTGGCCGATTTCCATCGCCACCTTGTCCGGAACGACGATGCTGGTGCGCGAATCCACCGACCACTTGAGCCCGTTGGCGATCGAGCGCTATTCCGCGGGGTTGCGCGCACCGCTGCTGACGACGGCTGCCGGGCGGGTGTATCTCGCGCATTCTGCGGCCGAACAGCGCGATACATTGATCGACATTTTGGCGCGTTCCGACAAGGAGGACGACAAACTCGCTCGCTCGACAGTCGAGCTCAAGCGCATGCTCGCGGAGATCAGGGCGGCGGGCTTCGCCGCCACGGCGCGCACGCGCCGCCTGGTCGAGGAGATCAGCTTGAGCGTGCCGGTGCTGCTGCACGAGCGGGTGTTGGCCGGTTTGACGGTGCGCTTTGCGGCCGCCGCCGTGCCGCTGAAAAGCGGCATCGAACGCTTTTTGCCGAGGTTGCGCCACTGCGCAGCCAGGATAAGCACTCAATTTTTGGAACAACAGGCCGAGGCGCGCAGCAAAGGCGCATCGCAAACGGCCGCTTAAGGAGTTTAAATGCAGAAGATCATGGTGTGCATCAAGCGCGTCGTCGACTACAACGTGCGAATCCGAGTCAAACCCGATGGCAGCGGCGTGATGCTCGATGGCGTGAAAATGAGCGTGAATCCGTTCGACGAGATCGCTCTCGAAGAGGCTTTGCGCATCAAGGAGCGCGGCGCCAACATCGAGGTTGTAGCGGTCAGCATAGGCGTCGCCGATACGCAGCAACAGCTGCGCACAGCACTCGCCATGGGTGCCGATCGGGCGATTCTCGTGCAAACCGACGTCGCCGTCGAACCGCTCACCGCCGCGCAAACTTTTCTAGCGCTTGCGAAGAAGGAAAATCCGGACCTGATTTTTCTGGGCAAGCAAGCGATCGACGATGACGCCAACCAAACCGGTCAGATGCTGGCCGCGATTTGGGAGCGTCCACAGGCAACCTACGCCTCCAAGGTCGAGATCTCGGGCAGCAAGGCGGCGGTGACGCGCGAGGTCGATGCGGGATTGGAAACCATCGAAGTGGACCTGCCCGCAGTGATCACTGTGGATCTGCGTTTGAACGAGCCGCGCTACGTGAAGTTGCCGGACATCATGAAGGCAAAAAAGAAGCCGCTCGAAGTGACCTCGCTCGAGGCGCTCGGCGTCAGCGCCGGCGTGCTGCTCAAGACCGTGAAGACCGAACCTCCGGCGCAGCGTCAGAAAGGCGTCATGGTCAAGGATGTCGCGGAATTGGTCGATGTACTCAAGAAGAAGGGTTTGATCCAATGAACAAGGTCCTCATCGTCGGCGAGCACGACGGAAAATCGCTCAATCCCGCGACCGCCAAGTGTGTAACTTGCGCGGGCACGATTCCCGAGGCCGAAATAACCATCGCCCTCCTCGGCAAGGATACCGCGGCCGTCGCCGCGCAGGCGGCAGCGGTTTCCGGCGTAAAGACCGTGCTGCGCATCGACCGTGCCGAGAACGAACATCCGCTCGCAGCGATTTTCGCGCCGCAGCTGGCAGCGCTGGCGGCCGACTACACGCATGTCTTTGGGCCATCGACGAGCTTTGGCAAGGATCTCATGCCGCGCGTCGCGGCGTTGCTCGGTGTGCCGCAGGTGAGCGATCTGATGGCGGTGGAAGCAGCGTTTCGCTTCAGAAGGCCCATCTACGCGGGAAACGCCGTCCTGACGGTGGAGGCCGATCCGGCCCGCAAGCTGGTCGCAACCGTGCGCGTCGCCTCATTCGAGGCTGCGAAGGCGGGCGGCAGCGCCGCAGTCGAATCCAAGGCGCTGACGGCCGCTCTGCCCTCGCATACACGCTATGTCGGCGCCAGGACCGGCTCCACCGATCGGCCGGACTTGCAGACGGCCAAGCGCGTGGTCTCCGGCGGGCGCGCGCTCGGCAGCGCCGAGAACTTCAAGTTGCTGTTCAGCCTCGCCGACAAGATCGGCGCGGCGGTCGGCGCCTCGCGCGCTGCGGTCGACGCAGGGTACGCCGCGAACGAGATGCAGGTGGGTCAAACCGGTAAAATCATATCTCCGGATATCTACATCGCCATCGGTATCTCCGGAGCGATCCAACATCTGACCGGGATCAAGGATGCGCGCACCATCGTCGCGATCAACAAGGACGGTGAAGCGCCGATCTTTGAAGTGGCCGACGTGGGATTGGTCGGCGACCTATTTCAAGTGGTACCGGAACTCGAGCGATTGGTGAGCGGCTAGTCGCGCGCCGCGGCCGCCGCGTCGATCGCCGCAACCAAGGCATCGGCGTGTTCGCGCCCAAAGGGCATCGGCGGCCGCAGCTTGAGGATATCGGCATGCGGACCTTCGTAGCCGATGAGAACGCGGAACTGGGCTGCCAGGGTGTTGATGATGCCCTTGTTGCGGCGTTTTGCCGCCGCAGTATCGCGTCCCAGGACTTGCAAACCCAGCAGCAGTCCGGCGCCGTAGACCTCGCCGAGGCAGGAGTGCCGGGCGGCAACGGACTTCAGTTGCTCGCGTAGGTAGCCACCCACGTTGCAGGCATTCGCCATCAAGCGCTCCTCCTCGAGTACCTTGAGCACGGCGAGACCCGCAGCAGCGGCCACGGCATTGCCGCCGAACGTCGAGAAGAAGCCGAACCTCGATTGGAAGGCTTCGATCAAGCTGCGATTGGCCACCACCACCCCCATGGGGTAGCCGTTGCCGATCGGTTTGCCCAGGGTCACGATGTCGGGCTCGAGGCCGCGCCGCTCGAATCCCCAGAAGTGCGAACCGCAGCGGCCCAACCCGTACTGCACCTCGTCCGCGACGATCAGCCCGCCGGCGGCACGTAGCCTGGCGCTCAACGTCTCGGCCCACGCCGGCGGCGGATCAAAAATTCCACTACTGGTGATCGCAGTGTCGATGAAGAACGCGGCGGGCGCCAAGCCGCGCTCCGTCAGCCGTGCGATCGCGCGGTCGGCGTCCTCCGCTGCGGCGGCCAGTTGCACCGCGCTCATGCTGTCGCTCACCCGCAGGCCGGACGGCGGCGGCGCGAGCGTGACGACCCGCGGATCGGACGGCCTCCCGCCGCCCACCGTCAGCGCGGCGCAGGCTTCCGTGATGCCATGGTAGGCGTGCTCCATCACCAGCGCGCCTTCGTGCCCGGTAGCCATGCGGGCCATGCGCCACGCCACATCGTTTGCCTCGCTGCCCGAGTTGACAAAAATACAGGCATCCAAGTGGCGCGGCATTCGCGCCGTCAACGCTTGCGCGTAATCGAGGATGTTCGCGTGCAGATAGCGCGTGTGCGTGGCGAGCAGTGCGGTCTGTTGTTGAATCGCCGCAACCACCGCCGGATGCGTGTGACCCACGTGCGGAACATTGTTGTAGACATCGAGGTAGGCGCGACCCTGCGGGTCGTATAACCACACGCCCGCACCGCGTACCAAGTGCAGCGGCTGCTCGTAGAAGAGTTCGGCGCCTGCCCCCAGCAGGCGGCGCCGCCGCTTAAGATCGACGGAACCGGCGGGGATCCGGGCGGCGGGACGCGACGTTCCAGCGGCTTCGTGCCAGCTGCGGATCAGCGCCTGACGGTCGGCGCCGAGCAGCTGTTCGAGTGAACGCGCGCCATGCTGCGCCGCTTCGGTCAACAGCGCCGCGCCTGGGGGGTCGTGCTCGCGACGCCAGGCATGCACCAACAGGGTTACGCAGTGACGCGCACCCACGATGTCGAACAGCGACTCCACCTCATCGGCTTGCAGCGACGCCTGACCCTCGGCGTAGCCCCGCAGCAGCGCCGCGCCGGCGGCGAGCGGCGCCACGGCCTCGGTCAACAATTCCGAGATCGCGACCGCCGGCTCGAAAATGCGCGGCGCGTGAATCATGTCGCCGAAATCCAGGACGCCGCAGATCGCGCGGGCTGCGGAATCCACCAACAAGTTGGCGGCGTGGCAATCGCCATGGATGGCCTGGCTGCGCAGGCCGCGAAGCCTCGGTAGGCAGTCGCGAAACGCGCTCGAGATCTGATCCACCCGCGCTTTGAGCGCCGATGAGTCGAGGTAGTGGCTGAACTGCGCCAGTTCGGGCAGGCGCCTCACGTCCCATGCCAGGCGCCTTAAGAGGGATGCGTGAAAAAATCCCTGTAATGCCCGATCAACGCGCGCCAGCATGGCACCCATGTCATGCAACAGTCCGGCGCTCGGCGCCGCTTCGGTCATCAAGCGCCCGGGTAAGAAACTGAGCAGCAACGTGGCGAATTCGCGGCCGTCGCGCTGGATACGCCCGATGGACTCGCCCGCGAGCGTCGGGAAGATGCGGGGTACGGGGAGAGTGGGATCCTGTTCTGCGAGATGCCCGAGCACGCTCGCCAAGCAGTCGGCGCCGCCGTCGTCGATCGCCAGCTCGATAATTTTCAGCACGAACTCGCGCGCCGCTGCGCGTGGCTCGTCAGCGGTTCGTAGACGAAAGTTACAATCCCGCTCGCCGGCCAGCGCACTGACCGAGGCGGCGAGCCCGTACCCATCACGGGCGATGCGTTCGCCTTCCGCAATGCCAAACGACGGCGGCGACGTCCGCAGAGCGAGCAAACTAAATTCGCGCTAGAGTTGTTTGAGAACGTAATCGGCTGCGGAGACCTTGAACTCGCCCGGCCCCTCCACATTGACCTGAGTGGCGACTCCGTTCTTGACGATAATGGCGAAGCGCTGGCCGCGGGTCCCCATACCGAATTTCGATCCATCGAGTTCCAGCCCCAAGGCCTTGGCATAGGTGCCGTTGCCGTCCGCCAGCATCAGAATCTTGTCACCGACGCCGCCGTGCTTCCCCCACGCGTTCATCACGAACACATCGTTGACCGCGGTACAGGCGATGGTGTCAACACCCTT
>CAYRAC010000077.1:0-11037 GCA_964422045.1 uncultured Steroidobacteraceae bacterium | reverse complement strand
CATCGCGCCGCATGCGCCGCGGACGCGTCTTCGGAAATGAACTAGCGGTCTTTCCGGTCATCTCGAATGTGACTCCTAAAATTAGCTGCAGCGCGGTGAATCCGGCACTCCTGCCGCCGATTTGGCCTTCCGGCCGTCGGCGGCATCGGCGTAACGCGGTAACATCCCGGCAAAGACCTATCAAGCCGGGTGCTGATTTAAGCATGAAGGATCAGGTTGGCGGAAATCAGAAGCGCGCCCGGTTTCAGGCGTTATGTCAATCCCTGCGTCCGGATCTGTTGCGCTTTGCCTTCTGGTTGTCCCGCGACCGTGCGTTGGCCGAGGATGTCGTGCAAGAAAGCATGCTGCGCGCGTGGAAGGCACAGGATGCGCTGCAGGATGAAGCCGCGGCCAAACCCTGGTTCTTGACCATCATCCGGCGCGAATACGCACGCAGCTTCGAGCGCAAGCGCTTCGTGACCGTGGACGTCGACGAACTCGTGGCGCGAGAGGAACCGACGCTGGCCGTCGCCGAGGAACAAGACCTCGCTGAATTGCGCGCCGCCCTGTTCAAATTGCCCGACGATTACCGCGAACCCTTGGTGCTGCAGGTTCTGATGGGCTTCACCACCGCCGAGATTGCGCGCGAGCTCGATCTGTCGTGCGCCGCGGTGCTCACGCGTTTGTTTCGCGCCCGAAAGCAGCTGCGGGCAATTTGCGGCGAAGACACCCGCTTGGACCCGCAAGAGTGATGGATTGCGCGACTTACCGACGGACGCTGATGGCCGATCCGCACGACCCGGACCCGACCCTGCGCGAGCACCGCAGTGGTTGCGAGGAGTGCAATTTGTATACGGATCGGCTGCTGCGCTTCGAATCGCGGCTCGAGCGCGCCCTGCGCGTGCCGCAGGCCGGTCCAACGGCTGCGCCCGGGATCGCGACGCCGCCGCTGCGGGCGCCGGCGTATCGCAGGCGATGGCTCGCGATGGCGGCGAGTATCTTGGTGGCCGCGACCGTCGCGGGAGGCCTGTGGCTCGGGGTGCCGCGCTCGAGCCTGGCGGCAGACGTGGTGACGCACATGCGCGAGGAGCCGCAGGCATGGCGGCGCACCGACGTGCCCGTGCCCACCTCGGCGCTGCAGGGCGTTCTCGACGAGTCGCACCTGCGCCTGAGCAACGATGCCGGTCTCGTGAGCTATGCCAACAGCTGCGGGTTTCGTGGTCATCAGGTGCCGCACTTGGTGCTCCAAACCGCGTCGGGTCCGGTTACCGTCATGGTGCTGGTGCACGAGGCCGCGAAGAAGATCGAGCCGTTCGAAGAGCGGGGCTACCGGGGGGTGATCGTGCCGGTTGCCGGCCACGGCAGTCTGGCCGTGCTCACCCAGGGCACGACGACGGATATCAAGACGATCGAACGCATCGCTTCGCGGGTGCAGGATTCGATCGTCTGGACCAGTTAAGTCAGATGCCCACCTCGCCGAGCAAATCGACCAACCGCCGGGCGCTCGCCGCCAAGGTCGGGTGATTGACTTCGAATTGAACGGCGATCTTTTCCAAGCGATCGGGCAGCGATCGATCCCATGCGCCCGGCGGGGAAGCGGGCGCCGGCACGGGCGCCGGCACGGGCGAGACGGCAGGCTTATCGATCAGGCGATTGATGTCGCGCATCATCTCGCTCAGCGATTCCCGCGACTTCGGGTCGGCCCGCAGGGCTTCCGAGAGTTCGGCGTGCAGCTTCGCGGCAAGGGCGTGCAAGGAGTCTTTTTCCATGAATCGAGTATGCCCTATTGTGGCATCCGCTCGGGAGTCAGTCGGGCGACCTGAACGTAGCCCGCCCCTGGCTGGGCGATCCCGCGATGGATTTCGCCGTAAGCGTCGGCGAGGAATGCATCGGTCCCGTAGGGTGGGTTGATGATGATCAAGCCGCTGCCGGCGAGCCCGACCCCCGCGTCGTCCGGATGAATCGCGAGGTCGGCGAACAGCATTTTCGGGATTCCCAAGGATGCGAAGCGCGCGTGTACGTGGCTTCGCTGAGTCGCGCTGCGGATCGGGTACCAAATCAAAAATACTCCGCTCCGCCAGCGCCGGTAGGCCTCGGTGAACGCCAGCAGCATGAGCTTCAACTCGTCCAGGCTTTCATAGGGCGGGTCGATCAATACCAGGCCGCGACGTTCCTCCGGCGGCAGATGCGCCTTGAGGGCCGCGTAGCCATCGCCGATGGCGGTGCGCACACGGCCCACGGAGTCGATTTCTCGCTCGATGGCGCGCGCTTCCGCCGGCAACACCTCGACGAATAACGCGCGGTCCTGTGGCCGCAGCCGTTTCGCGATCAACGCCGGCGAACCCGGGTAAAGGCTTAGTCGCTTGCCGCGCCGCGCACCAATTGCCGCGAAATAGTCGGCGAGCACCGTAGCGTCCAGGCGGGTTTCGATCAGGCGCTGAACGCCGCGATCGGCCTCGCCCGATGTGCGAGCTTCCGGCGCCTGCAGATCGTAGTAGCCGCGGCCCGCGTGGCTGTCGAGCACGAACAAGGCGCCTTCCTTGCGCTGCAATGCACTCATGCAGTACAGCAAGCCGACGTGCTTCGCCAGGTCGGCGAAATTTCCCGCATGGTAGATGTGGCGATAGTTCATTCGAGCAGCACTCAGGCCGCACGCAACGCCTCTGCCACCGGCAGCCGCGCGGCCCGCAGGGCGGGAAAGAAGCCGCCCAGCAAGCCGATGACGCAGGCCCAGACAATGCCGGTGATGATCAGCGTGCGCGTCACCGTCAGTTGGAAGACGACCTGCGCAAAGGCACCGCCCAGCGTGCTGACGCTGTGTCCATTGAAGAACACCCATGCGAGCGATGCGCCGATGACGCCCCCCAACAGGGACAGCAGCAGCGCCTCGATCATGACCGAGAGCAGCACGGGCAACGCGCCGAAGCCGATCGCCCGCAAGGTGGCGATCTCGAGTCCGCGCGCCGCAACCGCGGAGTACATGCTGTTGAGCGCACCGAACATCGCGCCGATGGCCATGATGACCGCAACGGTATTGCCGACTACATTGATGGTCTTGCTCAATTGTTTGGATTGCGCGGCGTAGTAGTCCGGCTCGCGCTTCACATCCACCTTGAGCTGCGGGTCGGTGGTAAGCGCGTCGCGGAAGGCGGCGAAATCCGCCGCACTCTGCAGCAGCCCGATCGCCGAGCTATAACCGTTGCGCTCGATCGAGGAGCCCACGGTGTCGACGTCGGCGAGCAGTTCGGACTCATGCACGTCGCCGTTGCTGGTAAAAACTCCGGTCACGGTCCAATCGGCATTGCGCAGATGCAGCGCGGCGCCAGGCGTCAGTCCGCGAAATTGCTTGGCGGCGCCCGCGCCGGCGATGAGTTCGCGTACCGCCGGCCTGAACATGCGGCCGGCGACGATTTTCAGCTCCGGACGCACCTCGGTGAGCTTCAGGCCGACGCCGCGCAGCGTGACGTTGGCATCGGTGCCGGTATCGATTTTCGGAACGTTGACCACCGTCACCAGTTCACTCGACAGCACTGCCTTGCCGCTGCTGTCCTGGAGCAGTCCTGGGGCGTTGCTGATCGTAGCGACATCGGTGCGAGTCAGATTGCTGTTGAGTTCGGCATCGGATCCGCCGCGCAGAATGATCGCGCGGTCCGCGCGCCCGCTGTCCGCCAAGGTGTGCCGAAAGCCCGCACCCATCGCGAGCACCGAGACCAGCACCGCGACCACCCCGGCGATTCCGATGACGATGACGCTGGAAGCGCCCACACGCTGCGGCAGAGTTTGCAGGCTCATCGAGATGACGGCGGTCAACTGCTTCAACATGGTCGCACTCCTCCGCGGTGCACGTCAGCGCTTGTCCGCCAGCGCATCCACGATATTGAGCTTCATGGCGCGCAGCGCCGGCGGCATGCCGACGATCAGCGCCAGCAACACCGCGACACCGAGCCCCGGTATGAGCGCACGCGGCGACAGCTCGACCCCTTGCAATCCCTGTTTGATGACGGGCAGCGCGGCATAACTCAAGGCGAGTCCGAGCAGCGCGGCGATTACGCACAGCAACAGCGACTCGGCGAGCACCAGCCCGAGCACATGGCCGTCGCCGAACCCCAAGGTTTTGAGCACTGCGAGCTCGGGAATCCGCTCGCGCACCGATTGCATCATGGTGTTGCCGGTCAGGAACAGCAAGGTGAAGAACACCGCGCCCAATATTGCGCGCAGCACGAAACCGATGTCGCCGAATTGCTTGATGAAGGTCATCGCGAAATCGTTTGCCGGTTGAGTCTTGGTCTCATTCGGCGAGTTCGCGAACAACGTGTCGATCTGCCTGGCGATTTGCGCCGCCTGCGCCGGATCTTGAACCCGTTCCTCGATCCAACCCACGGTTCCCTTGCCGAAGCTGCGCCCCTCTTCGAACATCTCGTGATGAAACAGCACGGTCGAGGATTGCGCGCTCGCTTGGGTGGCGTCTTTGACGGCGAAGGTGCCGACGATGTCGAACTTCCAGTCGAGCGAGTCGTCGCTCTTCTGCGTCCAAATGGTCGAGTGCAGGGGCAACCGATCGCCGATTTTCCAGCCGAATTTCTGCAGCAGAGCCGAGTTGACCAGCGCGCCGCTGCGGGTATTGCGGAACGCCTGCATTTGCGCGGCAGCGACGCTGAACTCGCCCTTGTGCAGATTGAAATAGCTGTCGGTGTCGATCGGCAGCGCGAACACGAAATTCTTCGGATCCTGATAATAGGCCCCGAACCAGGTGATCCACGTTGCTTCCGCGACGCCCGGCACCGAGCGGATCTCTTGCACGTCGGAAAACGGCAGCGACAGAGTGATCGAGTACTTGTTCATGGTCAGGAGCTTGTCGGCACCGGTGACGCCGGAACTCGGGTGCGCGAATGCATAGTCGACCGTTTCCAGCACCCCGAACAGCAAGAAAGCCACCACGACCGACAGCAGGGTGAAAATGGTGCGGGTCTTTTTCCGCCATAAAGTGGCCCATACGAGCGGGAAGTATTTCATCGAAGCGCCGCGGGCCTCACGCCATGGTCCCGGCTTCGAGCAAAGCGCCTTTGTCCATGTGCAGCCGGCGGCCGGCGAACTCGGCGGCCTTCGGGTCGTGGGTGACCATCACGATGCTCTTGCCGTGCTCGCGATTGAGCACTTGCAGGAGGTGCAACACATCGTCGGCGGATTTGCGGTCGAGATCGCCGGTGGGTTCGTCGCAAACCAACAGCGTCGGATCGGCAACCAAGGCGCGTGCGATCGCCACGCGCTGCGCCTGTCCGCCGGACAATTCGTTGGGCTTGTGCTTGGCGCGATCGGCAATGCCGACCAAGGTGAGCGCCGCGAGCGCATTCGCCTTGCGCTGCGCAGCGGACAAGTGCGTGAGCAGCAGCGGCAGTTCCACGTTGCGCTGGGCGCTCAGCATGGGCATCAAATTGTAGAATTGGAACACGAACCCGACATGATTGGCGCGCCAGTGCGCCAAGCCGCCGCTGCTCAGTTGATCGAGACGCTGGCCGGCCACGGTAATCTCACCCGAGCTGGGTTTGTCCAGCCCGCCGATCAGATTCAAGAGCGTGGTCTTGCCGGAGCCGCTCGGTCCCATCAGGGCGACGAAGTCGCCTTGCGGGATATCCAGGGAGAGCCCCTGCAGAACCTCGACGCTCTGTTTGCCGCGGGTGTAGCGCTTGTCGACGTTGCGCAGGCGCACGATAGCTTCACTCATGTCTTCGACCCTTCATTGTTCGACGCGAATTCTGGCGCCATCCTTAAGTTGCGCGAAATCTCCGACCGCAACATGGTCTGCCGCCGTCAACCCCGATAGGACGACCACCCCGTCGCCGCTCGTGCCGCCGAGGCGTACCGCGCGCCGTTCCACGGTATCGTCGTGCACCACGAAAATCGTGCCGGTCGTGCCGGATCCTTGAACCGCGTTGGCCGGCAGGATAACACCGGGTGCCGCCGTTTGGCCGGCCGGGGGTTGCGATGTATCGGCCAGAAACGAGACGCGCACACCCATCTCGGGCAGGATGCGCGCGTCCTTTTGATCGAGCGCGATGCGCACCGTCACCGTGCCCTTGCTGCGGTCCGCGGTCGGAATCACCGCGATCACGTGCGCGGGTATCTGCCAGTCCGGATAGGCATTGAGTTTGGCGGTCACCTGTTGGGCGGGCCGCACGCGGTTGATGAAGTTCTCGTTCACGTCGACTTGGATCTCGAGCGAATCCATGTCGACGATCGTACCAATTCCGGTGCGCGTGAAGCCGCCGCCCGCGGAGACCGGCGACACCATCTCGCCCGGTTGCGCGGCCTTGACCGTGACGATGCCGGAGAACGGCGCGCGCACGATGGTGTCGTCGAGATTGCGCTCGGCTGAATTCATGGCGCGAGCAACCACCTCGACGTTGCTGCGTTGGGTGGCTAGCTGCGCGCGCAGCGCGTCCATGGTGGTTTGCGAATTGTCCACCGCCGCCTGACTGACGTAGTGCGCCTGCAGCAAGCTTTTTTGCCGGTCGTAATCGCGCTGCGCGTTGGCAAGATTGACCTCGGTTTCAGTCAGACTGGCCTTCGCATAGTCGAGCTGCGCGCGAGTCTGATCCAACGCCGCACGGACATTGGTATCGTCGAGCTTGGCAATGATCTGGCCGGCTTTGACGCGATCGCCCTCTTCGATATCGAGTTCCACCATCTTGGCGGTGATCTTGGAGGCGACCGTGGCCTGACGGCGCGCCACGACGTATCCCGAGGCATCGAGGATGGAGCCCGCCGCGGCCGAGCTGCCGCCGGCAATCGGCTGGGGCGCGACCACATGCACGGGCACGGCGCTCGGCCGCGTCGCCCACCAGATTCCGAGCGCCGCCAGCAGTATGATCGCCGCCAGCGCCAGCCAGGGCCAGCGGGCGGTTGGCGCCGGCGCGGCGGCGCGATCGATGCGCAGTTGATTGAGCAGGGCGGATTTGTCGTCCATGTATCGTGGCATGAAAACATAAAAGCGCGCTGCGACGCCAATCGATTGCCGCGCGCGGCGCGAGGCGCTACCGTGGCCGCCATTTGACAAACCAGAAGGGTAAATTCATGGCTAATCGATTGCTGCCGCTGCGCGATTTGACGGCGCCGATGGAAACGGACGCGCCCTGGCCGGGAACCGCGCTGAGCGGCGATCCGCACACCAAGACCTGGAATCTGCACACTTCGGACGACGGCAAGATTCTCGCCGGAATTTGGGAATCGACGCCGGGCGTGTGGCAGATCGACTATGACGCATGGGAGTACTGCCATCTGCTCGCGGGTCGTTGCACGATCGAGATCGAGGGCAAGCCGCCGGTGACGCTCAAGAGCGGCGATGTGTTCATCGTCGAGTCCGGCGCCAAAGGAAAATGGACGGTCCACGAGAACTTGCGCAAGTACTACGTGTTCGCGCTCGGCCACTGACGGGTCGTCAGAAGTTCGGACAGGTAGGCCCTCGGGCGCAGGTAGTCGTACAAGCGAGCTTCCGCTGATCCGGGTTCGGGATGCCAATCGTAGTCCCAGCGTGCGAGCGGCGGCATCGACATCAGAATGGATTCGGTGCGGCCGCGGGACTGCAGGCCGAACAAGGTTCCGCGATCGTAAACCAAATTGAATTCGACGTAGCGGCCGCGGCGGTACAACTGAAACTGGCGCTCGCGTTCGCCGAAAAGATGATCCTTGCGCCGCTCGATGATCGGCATGTAAGCGGGAAGGAAGTGATCGCCGACACTTTGCAGAAAGGCGAACGAGCGGTCGAATCCTGGTTGGTTGAGGTCATCGAAGAACAAGCCGCCGACGCCGCGAGTTTCATTGCGGTGCGGCAGGAAGAAATACCGGTCGCACCAGCTCTTGTACTCATCATAGATGTCCGGCCCCAAGGCCTGGCAGGCGTCGCGCGCCGTACGGTGCCAATGCACGATGTCCGCGTCGTACGGATAGTACGGCGTGAGGTCGAATCCGCCGCCGAACCACCAGTGGGGCGGACCCGCGCTCGGGCTCGCACAGAGAAAACGGACGTTGCAATGCGTGGTGGGCGCATACGGGTTTCGCGGATGAAACACCAGCGATATACCCATGGCCTCGAACGGGGCGCCGGCGATTTCCGGACGCAAATTGGATGCGGCCGCCGGCATCTTGTCGCCGAACACGTGCGAGAACGACACACCCGCCCGCTCGAACACCGCACCGTCGCTCAAGATGCGGCTTTCCCCGCCGCCCCCTTCGGGCCGGGTCCACGCATCGCGCCGGAACTTGGATGCCTCGAGCCCCTCGACGGCCGCAGTGATGCGGTCATGCAAGTCGTTCAAGTAGAGCTTGACCAGCGCTGCATCCATGGAAGGATTACGCCTTCTTTTTTGCGGAACTCTTTTTCGGTCGCCGCTTAGCTTGGGCGGCGGCTTTCAGCGGCGACTTCTTGTCGGCTGATGCCTTCGCTCCCTTGGCAGCCAGACGCACCGGAGCCCCGGGCGGACTGCGCTTGGCGGCGCGCTTCTTGGGGGCGCCCGTGCCGGATCCCGTCGGCTCGACCGCGGTCTTCGCCGCCGCTTTGTCGGCACCATTGGAGGTCTTCGATTTGGCATTCTTGCGTCCCCACTTGCCGAAGGTGCGGGCCGGTGCCGCGGCCAACAGAGACTGGCACTCCTCCAGAGTGAGACGTTTCGGGTCCTTGTCCTTGGGGATCTTGGCGTTGCGCGCCTTATCCGTGATATAGGGCCCATAACGCCCGTTCAGTACTTGGATGCCGGCATCGGGGAAATCCAGGATCAGTCGATTGGCATCCGCGATCTCCTTTTCGCGAATGACTTCGAGCGCACGCTCGGGAGTGATCTCGTACGGGTCGTCGATTTTCAGCGACACGTACTTGGATCCGTATTTCACGTAGGGGCCGAAGCGACCGACGTTGGTCGTGATCTCATCGCCCGCCGCGGTTGTGCCGAGCTTGCGCGGCAGCTTGAACAATTCGAGTGCCGCGGCATGCGTGATGGTGTCCATCTTTTGCCCCGGCCGCAGGCCCGCGAAGCGCGGCTTATCGGCGTCATCCTTGGTGCCGATTTGCACGAACGGGCCAAATCGCCCCATACGCACGCTCATCGGCTTGCCGCTGACCGGGTCGGGCCCCAAATCGCGCGCCTGCGCGACTTCTTCGCGGCTGACGGAAGTCTCGATGTGGTTGACGAGGTCGATGAACGGCTTCCAGAACTTTTCGAGCAGCGGCACCCACTCTTGTTCGCCGTTCGCGACTTCGTCGAGTGAATCCTCCATCTTGGCGGTGAAGTCGTAGTCCACGTAGGTCGTGAAGTATTGGGTCAGAAAGCGGCTGACGATCTTGCCGATGTCGGTCGCCGTGAAGCGCCTGCTCTCGATATCGACGTACTGCCGATCGCGCAGCGTCGAGATGATGGAGGCATAGGTCGAGGGGCGGCCGATGCCGTACTCCTCGAGCGCTTTGACCAGCGATGCCTCGGAGAATCGCGGCGGCGGTTCCGTAAAGTGCTGACTCGGAACGAGCGCCGTCAGTTTCACGTGATCTCCGATCTGCAGCGGCGGCAGAACATGGTCCGAGTCGTCCTGCACGGCATCGTCCAAGCCCTCTTGATACACCGAAATGTAGCCGGGCTTGACCAAGGTCGATCCGTTTGCGCGCAGCACGGTGCGCTCGGGGCCATCGGCGCCCGCAAGCATTTCCACAGCGACGGTATCGAATATCGCCGGGGCCATTTGACAGGCCACGGTGCGTTTCCAGATCAGGGAGTAGAGGCGGAATTGATCGGCTTCGAGTTTCGACTCGATGTCGGCGGGCAGAACATTCGCCGCGGTCGGCCGGATGGCTTCGTGCGCTTCCTGCGCGTTTTTCGACTTGGTACGAAAGATGCGCGGCTCTTCCGCCAGTCCGGCCGCGCCGTACAACTGCACGATTACTTCGCGAATCTGGCTGATCGCCTCTTGCGCAAGATTGAGCGAGTCGGTGCGCATATAGGTGATGAGACCCACCTGGCCCTCGCCGATATCCACGCCCTCGTACAATTGCTGCGCGACGCGCATGGTCTTTTGTGCGCTGAAGCCGAGTTTACGGGCGGCTTCCTGCTGCAAGGTCGACGTCGTGAACGGCGGCGCCGGATTGCGCTTGCGCTGCTTGCGGTCCACGCTCTGGACCGTGAGCTCGCCCTGGGCCGCGCTCGACACGAAGCGTTCGACGTCGCGGGCCTCAAGTTCGGTGGTGAAGCTGAACTGCTCGACCTTGGCGCCCCGATACTCGACCAACTTGCCTGGAAATTTTTGCTCCGAATGTTCGAGTTCGGCATCGATCGTCCAATACTCCCGGGCGACGAACGCTGCGATCTCATCTTCGCGTTCGCAAATCATGCGCAACGCGGGACTCTGCACGCGGCCGGCGGACAGACCCGGGCGGACTTTCTTCCACAGCAGCGGCGAGAGATTGAACCCCACCAAGAAATCCAGCGCGCGCCGCGCCTGTTGTGCGTTGACCAGGTCGACCGACAACGCGCGCGGGTTCGCCATCGCTTCGCGCACCGAGTTCTTGGTAATTTCATAAAAAACTACGCGCTGCACGTCCTTGCCCTTGAGCTCGCCCTGGGCTTTGAGGAGTTCGTACAGATGCCACGAGATCGCTTCACCCTCGCGATCGGGGTCGGTCGCCAGGAACAGCGACTTGGCTTTCTTCAGAGCGCGCGAAATAGCGTCGACATGCTTTTGGTTGCGCTCGACCACTTGATACTTCATGGCGAAGTTGTGCGCCGGGTCGACCGCCCCTTCCTTGGGCACCAGGTCGCGCACGTGGCCATAGGAGGCCAAGACCTCGAAGTCTTTGCCGAGGTACTTCTTGATGGTCTTCGCCTTGGCAGGCGATTCCACGATAACGAGGTTGCTGCTCAATGGCGCCTAATGCAGAGCGTCGGAGCGCTCTTCGAAGACCAAGTCTTCCATCTGCGCGTAAGCGGATTCTTGCCCAGGTTGACTGAACAGCACCATCAAGACGACCCACTTGACCTGTTCGATGTCGATCTCGTCGGCCTCGAGCGCCATCAAGCGGTC
>CAYRAC010000076.1:0-11104 GCA_964422045.1 uncultured Steroidobacteraceae bacterium | reverse complement strand
CGCTCGTCGCCGCGCTTGAAACCGACGTTGCTATACCGTACGACACCCGCGCGATCCACCAGGATCGTCATCGGCATTTTCTGCAGCAGGTAGTCGCGGCCGATGTTCGAACCGGTGTCGAACATGATGGGATACGAGACCTTCATGGCGCCGGCAAATTCGCGCGCGCGTTGCAGATCCTCATCGATAGATACACCGAGCACCACCAAACCTGCCCGTTGATACGTGGTGTTGATTCGATCCAGAGCCGGCATTTCCTGCCGCGAATCACCCGCCCAACGCGCCCAAAAATTCACCAGAACGACCTGGCCCCGAAATTCGGACATGCGCAGGTTGCTGCCATCCATCGCCTTCAATACGAAGTCGGGCGCGTCCTTGCCCACCAAGGTCGGCGCCGCCGCGATCGACGGGGCGATCAACGCAACACTCACAATCAAGCTCGCGGCGAGCCATAACCTACGCATGCGGTGATAGCCTCTCATTCCTGGTACCCCCGCTGCCTTGGCGCCCACCTTATGCAAAATCGCACAATGCGAGCGGTAGTGTCAACGCGGCAGGGCGCCGCATTGTTAGATCTGTGATTGACTTGGCGCTCGAATCGTCAGGCCCCCACGGTTCCATTCACGATCGGATTGAAGGCGATCAAGGGCTCGAGCGAAGTGCCGGAGCCCAGAGTGTTGACGAGATTCGGCGGTCCGTACAGCGATGGCCATGCGGAAATGGCGCTGCTGCCGTGCAGTGCCATGTAGTTGAGCACCACCATCTGCGCCAAGTTGGGGACATTGTTGCCGGCCGGACTGCTGGTGGTGTTGATCGAGCCGTCGGAGTTGAAGCTGCCGATCTGCAGGCTCAGTTCCGGATTGCTCTGCATGGGAACCGGCCTGCCCGCCGGGCTGTACACCAAGAAATAGGTTGCCGCGACACTCTGATTGTCGGCGGTCCATACGCCCTTGCCGCGGCCGCCCACCGAACTGTCGATCATGCCGTTGCTGGCGAGCGAGCCGTCGCTGAACACGTAGATCATGACGGGCTTGCCGACGCGCGCCGCGTATTCCAGACAGGCGCCGATGCAGTTGCCCAAATTCAAGTCGCGCGCCTCGCCCGTGGCGCGATCGCCCGTGTGGTAGTCGAAGCCGTCCATCTCGATGGTGCCGGCGGCGGCATTGCCGTCGATCACGAGCTTCATCACCGACGCCGTCTTCTGATAATCGGAGTTGGCGGCAAATTCGGTGGCATTGAAAATGCCGCTCGGGCCGACCACGTTCGGATCCTTGCTGGCATCGACCGATCCCGGATTGTTGTAGGTGTCGACGGTGTACGCGGCTTTGGTATAGCCGCAGCCGGTGATTCCCGGCGTGGTGCCGGTGCCGAGTGCGGTCGCGTTGAGTTGCGCATAGTTGACGCCGGGCGCGGGATTCGCCGGCACCGGATAGGCGGTCACCTGGCTGTATTTCGCATCGCTGATGCGCTTCATCGATTCCAGCACGTTGGTGACATCGGCGGCGTTCGGCAACAAGGTGCTGAGCTGTCCGGTGCTGACCAGGCCTTGTGTGTCCGCCGGGCTCGAGACTTTGGTCGGTTGCGCCGCGGGAATGATCATGGCCGGCGGCGCCATGGAATTGCCGCCCGATACCGAACTCTGCGAACCGATGAGATTCAGCAAGCCGCCGCGCGCCCCGAACTGGTAGATGGCGTACATCGGATTGTGCGGATTGGTGTTGGTATCGTTCTGCGACAGCGCGGGAATCACCGAGCCGTTGGTGCCGGCCATCGCCTTGGCGCTCGCACGCAGCTTCATGCCGCGCAAGTGCGCGCTGTCCGAATGAAATCGCAAGCCAAAGCTCGCGTCGATGAAATTGCCGGTGGTGCTCGGATTCGGCACCATCGTGCCCGGCAATCCCAACTTGTTGTAGCCGGCGACCGACAGAAAATCCAACTGGCCGCCGGAACCGCCGACCAGTACGTTGGATCCGGCGATATTGCCGCCGCCCGCGAGGTCGAAGCAGATGAACGGGATCTTGCCCGCGCCGGTGGTAATGCTGCACGGGCTGAGCAAGGCGTGGATGTCCGGGGCCAGGGTTGCGCGCGCGGCCTTGGGTGCCGCCAGCATTCCGAGCAGCGACGGCGCGATCACGGTGGCCGAGCCGCTGATGAAGCTCTGCGCCAGGAACTCACGGCGCGTGCGCGGGCGAGGATGATCCTGGTGGCGGAGCGGCTCGTGCAATCCCAGCGCCTTTGACTTCTTGCTCATATAAGTCCTCTTCGATTCATCGTGCTTAATTGATCAACATGTCGGCGCTGCCGAAGGCAGTCGCACACGCTGCGGCCGTGACTGCCTGCGCACGTGCCGCGGTGGTGCAGGCCGAGGTGCTGCACAGTGTGTTTATCAAGTTACCGAGCTCGGTGGTCACGGTGGAAGACGCCGGCTGACTGTTGAGCCCGGTGCCCAAAACCCGCGCCGCAAGTGCATTGGTCACTTGCGATGTGTTGGCCGGATAGGTCGAGGCATTGATCGTCACGCCCGGCAGGACCACCGCGGCGTAGGCCGGCGTATTCACCATCACATTGCAGTATTGGATCGCCAACTGCGCAATGCCCACCTGGTTCGAAGACGAGAAGCCCTCGAGCGTCGGATCGGCCGGCAGCTGCTGCTGCACGGCCAGGTAGGTCGCGGCGACAGCGGCGTTCGACGTCGGAACACCCGTGAGTTGCGACAGCGTGGCATTGACCTGCGCGAACGTGCGCACGCCGATGTCGGCAACCACCGGACCGAACGACGGCGGCGGCGTTACCGGTGTCGGCTCGACCACCACATTGGTGTGGCTGCCGAGTTGATCGAAGGTGAGGAAGAACTGATCGGTCAGAGGCCCGCTCTGCAGCCCGATCACGGTACCGACGGTCGACAGCACCTCACCCGTTGGCGTATAGCCCGCCGCGGTCACCGTCGTGTTGAGCGGTATGTAGGCCTGGCCGACTTGCGGAATGTTGCCGTTCAAGCCGATGCGAATCCCCTTGACCGGGATGTTGTTCGGTTTGACGGTCGGATCGAGCGAAATGAACGTCGGCTGGTAGAACAAGTAGCTGTAGCTGTCGTACTGGCTCACCGTGAACATCACGTAGGCCTGCGATACGCCGGTCACTTCCGCGACATTGAACAGCATGTAGTAGCGCTGGCCGACGCCGGCGTTGAAGTTCTGCAGCACCTGGGCTGCCGACAACGCGCGGCTGTGGATGGCGACGAACTTGATCAGGCCCTGCCATGAGCGGTCGCCGGACACTTCGTTGCCGAGCACCAAGGCAAAGGTGTTGTCCCAGTTGGAGATGGTGCCGCCCTTTTGCGGATCCGGAACATTGGCGTTCACGCCGTTGACGTAGATTTGACGGCCGTTGACCGGATCGTAGGTCAGGACCACATGCTGCAAGGAAGCCTGCAGCAGCAGCGCCGCATCGGGCGTCTTGAGCTGCGGCGTGCCGTTCAGGACCGAATTCGAACTACGCAACATGAAGTCGTAGTCTTGATTGGTCTGACCGAGCGTGAAGTTGCGCAGCGTGTCGCCGCCCGAGTAGCTGACCATGTAAGAGTTGTCGACGGCCACCAGCGCCGGCGCCACCCAGGCCTCGACCGAGAACTCGCCGGTCGCCTGGATCAAGGTGTACAACTTCGAGCTCGAGGAGGTGCTCGCCTGCGCCTTGCCGCCTGCGCCGATATTGATGCCCCAGCCGCCGGCCCAGAGCACATTGCCCGAGATGGTGAGATCGGCCGCGGGATCGATGCCGCTGGTGTCGTAGGCGGTGTAGCCGCTGCCGGTCTGGAACTCGTACTTCGCAATGGTATCGGCGTCGTAGCGATTGGCGCCGCTCGCCACCGTACCCTGCGCCAGGGTGATCGCCTTGCTGACGACCAGGTTCGGATCGAGACTGGTCGGCGTCAGCGATTTCGCGAACGCCTGGATCTCGGTCAGCATCTGTGCCGCATCGGTGGCGCAATTGTCCCAACAATTGTGGTTGTCGGTCAGCAGACGCTGATAGAAGCGCGAATTCGTGCCGCACGCGCCCGCACCGTTGCCGGCGACGAACGGGCTGCAGCCCGTCAAGTCGATTTTCGGAATTGCCGCCGGATAGGCGATCGCCAACGTCGGGTCGGCAAAGTATGGCGACTGCATCGTGGCGGCACTCGCCGTCGAGGAGTGGCAGCGCACGCAATACTTGCTGGTGAGCGTGTACACCGTGTTCTGGTATTCGGTGTACGAGGCGGGGAAGACCAGACTCTGGCCGACTGATTGAATCGGCGGCGCCACCAGCTGCACCTGCGTGGCCGACGCCGCGCCGGTCGCACCGGCCCAGTTGGAGATCCACGTGGTCAAGATTTGTCCGCAAGCGCTCGCGTCGGCGAGCCAGCAGTTATGTCCGCCGCTCACCTTGGTCACGATCAGCGAAGTGGCGGGCGAGGCGAGATTGACGACGGTGTTGGCCTGCGCATAGGCCAGGTTCACATCGTCGCTGCGCGCGAAGTTCGGCATCTGTGCGGGGCTGGTCGCATTATGGCACTGGCCGCAGCGATTCTGCGTGCGCACGTTGGCCCAGAAGTTGACCGCAAAGGCCTGCACATCCGCAGTTGCGGGCGCGGGACCCGTGTAGGCATCCGCCGAGCTGGTGGGCGCGCTCGCCTCGTTGGTGGTGGTCGGCGCGCCGCCGCCGCCGCAGGCCGAGAGCGCGATCGAGGCCGTGAGAATGAGCAGGCCGGTAATGCGTGAAACGTTCATGCTCAATTCCCCATGCAGTAGGCGGCGCCTTCAGCGAAGACCTGCCGCAATGAATATTGATGCGCTTGGAATGAGGCGATCATCGAGGTGACCTGTGCGAAGTCCGCCGAACTGTTCGGCGCACGCAGGCACACATCCTTGAACACCCTCGTGACCTGGCAGCTGGCGAAGGCCGCGCTGCTCTCGAGCTCGAGTCCAAGCGATTTCGCGCCGTTGCCGTTGCCCGGAAGACTCGCGCTCCATCCCAAGATCTCGTTCGGGCCGGCGCGCCAGCGGTTGCTCCAGCTGTCGTCCGGTGTGTTGAAGCCTTGCGGGAAATTGGTGTTGTTGATGTGGTACTTGGGCTGCGTCTGGCCGGCGGTGTAGACGATCTGTCCGATCGGCCACGCCGTCGCACCGACTTCGCTCGCCGGGTAGCTGAAGTTGTAGTAGGCGAAGGCCTGCGCCATCGGATCCATGCCGCTGTGGCAGCCGATGCAGTTGTTCAGGAACAAGGTGCTCACGCCGCCCGGGCTCCTGGTCACGTCCTGGCGGATGCGATCGGGCGGCCGCGTGATGTCCATGACGGTCGGCAAGTCGTTGCACAGATGATTCATGACCGTGAAGCGGAACATCGCGCGATTCGTGCCGTTGACGAAGAACGCGCTGGCGGCGCCGCGCGTGGTCATCACACCGGCGGTGGCCGCCGACGGAATGCCGGTGAGCGCCGACTGCGTGGTCGCCGTCAAGTGCGCCTTCAGGTCGACATTGTTGGTATCCATCGTGGTGTACATGTCGTTGTTCGCCGGCGAATACGCCGGTGCGCCCGACGCCGAGTCGCCGATGTACAGGAGATCCGCCGTCAGCAGCGTGTTGAACGGCACGTCGTCGCGCACCATGCCGACCACCGTCGCGGTGTAGTCGTTGAGAGGCACGAACACCGACTGATCGCGGTTGGTCCATGGCGCCGCCAGGTTGCGGATGGTGTTGTTATAGAAAGAAGGGTCTTGCGTCGCGATCAACGCAGCCGTCACCGCATCCGCCGCGCCGGTCATCGAGGCGAGCTCTGCGGCCGTCGGCGGGATGCCGGCGATGCGGTTGTACATTCGCGTCGCCTGGTCGGCGTTCGGTCCCGCGGCGAAAGTGGTTGCGCTCAGCATGGCGAGTGCGCCGGCGAGCGCGCTCGTGCGCACACATCGCCGCGAACCGCCTCTGCCGACCGACTCTGCCTTAACCATCCCGTTCTTCATATGCACATCCACTCTCGTGAGTTGTGATTTCGACGTGGCGCGAATATACGCAGTAGAAAAGCCCTCAAGTAATGTCTCATCCGAACGACGTCGGTGTTTCGCGACATATCGACTGACCCCCCTCCGCCTATATCCTTCAGGCGCAATTTGCGAAGGTCTGCCTTGATATGCACAGAGAAACGGAAGTGACGAAGTTCTTCTGTGAGTGCGTTAACAGTATGCACACGCACATCGAACGAAGATGCGGTTCTGAAACCGATTAAGTTCAATGAGCTCGCGCAGAAACCCAAACCGATCCGTGAACGAAATTATTGAACGTAGGTATCTCGAATCATGAACACTCTGCCGACTCGTGAACTCCGTCACGCTTGCATGAAACTGGCGGCGCTGCTGCTGCCCGCGTTGCTCATGGTCGGCTGCGAGAGCGGCGTGAGCGGTCATGCGCCGGGTTTGGCCGGTTTGCAAACCTTGGACCCCGGCACCTTGAATTTTCCGATGGCCTACGTGAAGCGCCCGGCGCCCGCCAACACGCCGAACGCGGACATCGACGTGCGCGACCTGATCACTTCGACCACCGGCGGGGACCTCTATATCCGGCAGCAGGCGAGCGTCGGTTCGGTCGAGACCAATATCACCAAGTCGATCACCATGGGCATGGGTGACGTGCGCGATCTCGACGTGTCGGCGGACGGCAAGAAATTGGTGTTCTCGCTGCGCCTGCCGCTCAACCCGAACAAGCCCAACGACGACATCACGCAGCCGAACTGGAAGATCTACGAGTACGACGCGGTCGCTCAAACCGTGACGCAGCTGACCAACGACAACACCACCGCCGGCCATGACGTGGGCGCGCACTACCTGCCCGACGGGCGCATCGTGTTTGCCTCGACCCGCCAGGCGGCGACGCAAGCCATTCTGATCGATGAAGGGCGCCCGCAGTACCCGGCGCAGACCGATGACCGCAAGCAACCGATTTTCCTGCTGCATGTCATGAACGCCGACGGCTCCAACATTCATCAGATCAGCATGAACACCAACCACGATTTCGCGCCTTCGGTGCTGGCGAACGGTCAAATCGTGTTTTCGCGCTACGAATCCATCAACGGCGATCAGATCAGCCTGTACCGCAGCAATCCGGACGGAACCGGCCTCGAGCTCTACTATGGCGAGAACAGCCATGCCACGGGCGCCAACATCGCCGGCACCAACAACAACGTGATTCAATTCTTGAATGCCCGGCAGCGCGCCGACGGCCAGCTGATTGCGATCGTCCGGCCGTTTCTCGGCACCCAGCAGGGCGGCGATATCGTGCAGATCAACGCCGAGAATTTCGTGGAAATCCACCAGCCGGCCACCCCGGGCGGCGCCGCCGGGACTGCGCAGTCGAGCGCCACCACGCTCGGCGTCACCACCGACGCGAACATGCCCTCGCTCGGCGGCCGTTTCGCTTCCGCGTATCCGCTCTACGACGGGACCAACAGAATGCTGGTGAGTTGGGCGCCTTGCTTGATCATCGATACCACCGTGACGCCGAACGCCACCAAGGTTTGCACGGCAGCCAACACCAGCGGTGCCAACGTGCAGCTGGCGCCGCCGCAGTACACCGTGTGGATCTACGACGTTTCGGCCGGGACCTTGAGTCCGATTCTGGGTGCGGAGATCAATACCGTGATCGTCGAGCCGGTCATCATGCAGGCCCGCACCCCGGTACCCGCATTCGTTCCGGACGTGGTGCCGAGCGGCGCCGCTGCCAATCTCGCCAACAATACCAATGGCGGCTTGGGAATCCTCGAAATCCGCAGCGTCTATGACTTCGACGGCGTCGACGAAGTATCAGCTGAAACGGCGGGTTCCATACCGAATATCGCGGCCTTGGCCGACCCCAAACAGGCCACCGCGGATCAGCGTCCGGCGCGCTTCGTGCGAATCGAAAAAGCGGTCGAGATCCCCGACAAGACCGTGCGCAAGATCAACGCCTCGGCTTTCGGTCCGGCCGGCATGGGCATGCGCGAAATACTTGCCTATGTGCCGGTCGAACCGGACGGCTCGGTGAAAGTTCAATTGCCGGCGAATGTGCCGTTCACGATCGATGTACTCGACAAGAACGCGCGGCGCGTCGGCGCACAACACACCAGTTGGATGCAACTGATCGCGGGCGAGACCAAGACCTGCAACGGCTGCCACACGGCCGGCAACCTCACCACGCCATCGCACGGGCGCTCGGGACTCACCAAGTCGGTCTACGCCGGCGCGGCGGCCGCGGGAGCGCCGTTTCCGAACACCGTCGCGAGCCTGCCGGCCGCCAATCCCGGCGATACCATGGCGGATGCGCGCGCATGGAACACCTGCGCGCAAGACCTGACTCCCCCCGGGGCGACCACACCGTGCTCGGAGCTGCCGACCATCGATGTCAGTTACAGCGATGTATGGACCAATCCGGCCGCGGCAGGCCGCGCGGCGGACGCACCGCTCTCTTATCTATATGCGAACCTGTCGACGCCGAGCCCGGCGAACGCGCATTGCGCAACGTGGGATCCGCTTTGCCGCAGCACGATTCACTATCCGGATGCGACGGCGGACGGCGCGGTGTCGCACCAAATACAGCCGATTTGGAATTTGACGCGGCCGAGCACGGTGGTGGGCGATGTCAACCCCGATCACACGTGCATCACCTGTCACAACCCGGTGAGTGCTGCAAAAGCCGTGGAAGTCCCCGCCGGTCAGCTGGATTTGACCGACAGCGCATCGTCGGTCGACACCACCGTGACCACCTCCTACGAGGAACTGTTGTTTGCACATAATGAGCAGACGCTTAATATGGGTGTGTTGACGGATCTGTTGGTGCCGGCGCCCGGACCGCCGGGTCCGGGCGGCACGCCGACGACGGTCATGGTTCCGGTATCGTTGGCGCCGCCGCTGACGGCCGGCAGCGCGAGCGGCTCGGTGCCGAAATTTTTGAGGATGTTTGACGGAACGTATCACGACCCTGTCGTTGACCACACGGGCTACTTGACTACCGCGGAGTTGCGTTTGATCTCAGAATGGCTGGACATTGGCGCGCAGTACTACAACGATCCGTTCGTCGCGCCGGTTGCGAATTGAGCTGATGCGGCCACTGTTCACGTTGCTCCTGTTGCTGCAGGCGTTCAGTGGTCTGGTCCATGCGAAGGAACAACTGCTTGAGGTCGTCGTCGCCGAGCCGTATCTCGAGATGCATAGCGGCCCGGGCCGCGGCTACCCGGTGGTGTATGTGGTGGGCCGCGACGAGATCGTCACCGTGCTCTACAGCCGCACGGATTGGTTCAAGGTGCGCGCACCCCGCGGTCAGGAGGGCTGGGCGCGCCGTTCGGAATTGGCGCTCACCAAGCTTGCCTCTGGGGAACCGGCGCCGATACCGCCGTATCCGGACTTCGCGACGCATCGCTGGGAGATCGGCGCGGGCTACGGGGTGTTCAACCACCAGAATCTGGTCACCGCCTGGGGTGATTTCGGCCTTACCGAGAGCTTGGACATCGAGTTCGTCTTGCAACAGGCACTCGGCAACATCGACAACCGTTACATCACCAGCCTCGGGATGCGTCACACGTTCATTCCGGAATGGCGCTGGTTCTCGCCGACCGCCGGTATCGGCACCGGCTACCAATACATCGACGATAAAGTGCCGCCGAAGCCGCTTCAGACTCACAATCAACTGGCCTATGTGTCGGTGGGCGCGCGCGGTTTCATCACCCGGCGCTTCATGTGGCGCGCGGACTGGCGCAAATATCTCATCTTCACCAACCAGAATCAGAATGAGGATCCCGAAGAATGGAAATTCGGCTTAGCAGTGTTCTTCTAGCGGCGGCGCTGCTGTCCGGCTGCGGCTGGTTCCATCGCGGCGAGAAAGCGCCCGCGCAGGTGGTTGCCGAGGAGCCGCAGGCGGAGCCGTCGATCATCGAACCGCAGGTAAACCGCCGCGAAGTCAAAACGCCGAAGATCAAGGCCAAGGACTTCGAGTTGGGCGGTTATTTCGGCGCGCTCAGCATTCAGGATTTCGGCACCAATCCCATCTACGGCGTGCGCGCGGCGTACCACGTCTCGGAAGATATCTTCTTGGAGGGATTCTTGGCGCGCTCCAAGGCCGGCACCACCAGCCTCGAGGACGTGTTCCCCGAGATCACGGTGGTCAGCGACTCTGGGAGGCGCTTCACGTATTACGACCTGGACCTAGGCTACAACGTACTTCCGGGCGAGATCTTTCTCGGCCGCGGACACGCGTTTAATTCGGCGCTATACGTGACGGTCGGCTTGGGCGATGTGAAGTTTGCCGACACGGATCAGTTCGCGCTCAACTTCGGCATGGGCGAGCGGCTGTTGATTACGGATTGGCTCGCCATGCATTTGGACGTCCGCGACCACGTATTCGAGACCGACTTGACCGGCCGAACTAAGAACGTCCACAACATTGAAGCCACTCTCGGCTTAACCGTTTTCTACTGATCAGGAGGACAGATCAAATGCAACTTTTTACGACGAAATTTCTCGGCCGCTGCATGACCGCAATCGTCATTGCTTCGTCGGCGTTTGCGGCGAGCGGCGATGCATCGGGGCCCGCTCCCGCCTTCACGCTCACCGCGCTCAGCGGACAGCAAGCCGCCCTCAGCCAGTACAAGGGCCAGGTGGTAATGGTGAATTTTTGGGCGACCTGGTGTGGACCCTGCCAGCAGGAAATGCCGTTGCTCGATCAGATGTACAAGAAATACAAGCCGGCCGGATTCACCCTGATCGGCGTCAACGTCGACAAGGAAGCGCCGCCGGTCAAAGAGCTGATGGCGAAGAAGCCGGTGAGCTTTCCGGTCCTGCTCGACCCGGCCAACCAAGTAAGCAAGGCCTATCACGTCGATGAGATGCCGAGTTCCGTCATCATCGATCGCAAGGGCGAGATCCGCTACATCCATCGCGGCTACAAGCCCGGCGACGAAAACGAATACCAGGACCGCATTCGCCAGTTGATCCGCGAATGAGCCTGCGTGCCGCGCTAACCGCAGTCGTGATCGGTTCGGGGCTGCTGCAGGGTGCGTGCAGCATCCAGCCCTGGGTCAAACCCTACGAGCGCGACCGCCTGGCGGATCC
>CAYRAC010000075.1:0-11104 GCA_964422045.1 uncultured Steroidobacteraceae bacterium | reverse complement strand
CTGCTGAAGAAGGGCGAGGCGGACGGCTTGATATGCGGAACCATCAGTACCACGGCGCGGCACTTGCGTTACATCGACCAGGTCATTGGGCGGCGCGCGGGCGTCAACGTCTATGGGGCTATGAGCGGTCTGATCCTGCCGGGACGGCAGGTTTTCATCGTGGACACGCACGTCAATCTCGACCCGAGCGCTTTACAGTTGGCTGAAATAACCCAGCTGGCCGCGAATCAGCTGTGCGCCTTCGGTCTCACGCCCAAGGTCGCACTGCTGTCGCATTCAAATTTCGGCAGCAGCGATGCGCCCTCCGCGGTGAAGATGCGCGAAACCTTAGGCCTGCTGCATGCCCGCATGCCGGATTTGGAAGTGGACGGCGAAATGCACGGCGATTGCGCACTGGAGGAGTCGGCCCGCAAGGCGATACTGCCGGACAGCACGCTGCATGGCAGCGCAAATCTCTTGGTGTGCCCCAATCTCGACAGCGCCAACATCGCTTATAATCTGCTCAAGTCTGCGGCGGGCCACAATGTGGCCGTGGGCCCCATCCTGCTCGGTTGTGCCGCCCCCGCGCACATCTTGACTCCGGCCGCCACGGTGCGGCGCATCGTCAACATGACTGCGGTCACGGTGGTGGAAGCCAGCGGGGCTTTTGCGAGGCATTGAACTTGAGTCAGGAATTTGGGTCCACACGGGTAACCGAGTGCCGTCAGTACTTTCCGAATGAGGTAGTCGTCATGCGATACAAGAATCGGGCCGCGAGTGTTTTAACGGCTCTGGCGGCAGCCGGCGCTGTGTCGTGCGGATCGATGGCATTGGCCGCGACCGCCCAAGAGGGGGCACAACCGAGTGAAATCGTGTCCGGGACGTGGCAGCATCGGCAGGTTACGTTCAATTATTTCGGCATCACGGCGCACTTCACCTGCGAAGGCCTCGAAGACCACGTGAAGGATCTGTTGCTCGTTCTCGGCGCCCGCAAGGACGCCCACGTCAGGGCGACCGGGTGTCCGGGCCCGAACGCGCCTAGCCAAAGCGCCTACGTGCGCGCCGATTTCTATGCGCTCACTCCGGCCGACGCAACGGCAACGGACACGGTGCAGGCAAATTGGGCGCCGCTGCAGCTCGCCCCACAGCATCCGAGTTTCGTCGGCGACGGCGACTGCGAACTGTTGGAGCAGATGAAGACCTTCATTACCCAGAACTTCAGCCTGCGCGACATGCAGTACCGCACGAGTTGTTGGCCGCATGAAGTTACGATCGACGCGTTCGCCATCAAGGGCCAATCTTTGAAGGCGGTGCCGAGTACGGTGAAGGGGTGACCCGTAGGGGTAACCCGTAGGGCTAAGCCTTAGGGGATCCCGGGCCGTACGCGCGGCTTTTCCATTGCGCCCCGCGTCCGCGCCAGTAATCGACGGCGGAACCCAGGGTCGCGGCCATGTAAAATAATGCGATCAACGGCAGGGCGAGCGCCCACAGGGGATTGCGCCGGTAGCGCCTCAAGGTGGGCAGGTAGCTCAGAGCCGAAAGCGCGAATGCCGCCAGCGCGCACGCGGACTGCCAACCGTGGCCGAGCAGCGCCGACAGCACGGGTAGCCACCACAGCACGACCAACCCGATCAGGGTAAGCGCCAACAAGACGGTCGAATGGCGCAATTGTGTAAATGCGGTGCGGGCGATCATGCGCCAAATATCGGCAAAATGGTCATAAGGCCGGATGGATCTCGCCAGCCCGGAGTGGCCCAGGAAGATGACTCCGGATTTTTTTACCGCCTTTGCGAGTGCAACATCGTCGATCAGTGAGTTCCTAATCGCTTCGATGCCGCCGCTGCGCTGCAAAGCCTCGCGCCTGATCAACACGGTGCCGCCCGCAGCCGCGGCAACCGGCGAGCGCGGGTTGTTCACGCGACTGAACGGATACAGCATCTGAAAGAAATAGACGAAGGCGGGAACCAGCGCACGTTCGGCCGAACTCGTGCAATTCAGGCGCACCATCTCGCTGACCATGTCCGCGCGCGACTCCAGCAGCTTCGCCACGAGCGACGCGAGATGCCTCGAGTCATGCACGATGTCGGCATCGGTAAATAACAGGAGCGGCGCGTTGCTTGCGGCCACACCTTGATTCAAGGCCCAGAGCTTGCCGCTCCACCCCGCGGGTTTGGTCTGCAGCCGGATGACGTTGAGATTGGCGGCCGGCGACACCTGCGCGCCGGTGCCGTCGGTGGAATTATCATCGACCAATGTCACGCGGAGGTGGCCGGCGTAGTCCTGCGCGAGCAGCGAGGCAATGACCGCGCCGATGGTTGCTGCTTCATCGCGCGCTGGGACGATGACATCCACATCCGGGAGCTCCGCCGGCAGCGCCGTCGGCAATTGCGGTCGCGAAAGCCAAAATCTTCCATGGGCCAGGATCAAATAGAGCCAGATCAGCAACACGAACGGACCGATCATCGCGTTGCGGCGGAATTCAAATCGGCTCATCCAGGGATTTCGCGAGCGGCGTGAAGAGCTGCGGGCCCGATGCCGTCATGCGCCAGCAGTCCTCCAGACGAATTCCGAATTCACCGGGAATGTATATGCCGGGCTCGTCGGAAAAGCACATGTCGGGCTGCAGAGCCGTGCTGTCGCCGTGCACGAGGTAGGCGGGTTCGTGTCCATCGAGCCCGATCCCATGACCGGTACGGTGCGACAGTCCCGGTAGTTTGTAGCCCGGGCCGAAACCCTCACGTTCGTAGTAGCCGCGCACGGCATCGTCGATCGCACCGGTAGGAATGCCGATTTTCGCAGTCTCGAGCGCGATCTGCTGACCGCGTTTCACGGTGTTCCATATCTTGCGCTGACGCGCACTGGCCTGCCCGAACACCCAGGTGCGGGAGATATCCGATTGATAACCATGCACGGTGCATCCGCAGTCCATCAGAATGACGGACCCTTCACGCACGGCTTGAACTTGCAGCGAGCCGTGCGGGTACGCCGACGCTTCGTTGAGCAGGACCAGAGAAAACTCCGGCGAGCCGCCGAGGGCAACGGTGCTGCGATCCATGAGCGCAGCAATGGTCGCGGAGTTCATGCCGGACTCAACCCGGGCGTGGACAATGCGCAGCGCTTCCAGGGTTACGGTATTGGCCAGTTGCATGAGCGCCAATTCCGCGGGCGATTTGAACAGTCGACAGGCACGCACCAGGGGATCGGCGGAAATCAATTGGTAGGAGTTCGATGCCTGTCGAATGCCATCGACGATAAAGAACCGCACCGTGGATTCAACGGCCACGGCACCCGAAACGGCGACCCGGTCGCGCAAGGCCTGCACAATCCGTTGTATGGGGCTTTCATGCTCGTTCCACGGCAGCACCTCGCCGCCCACCTGCAGAGTCTCTCGCACGGACGGCTCTTCGAACGCCGGTGTTACTACCAAAACCTCGCCCCGGGCAGGCACGATGGCGAGGGTGATCCGTTCGGAGCGAGGCCACCTCACCCCGGTGAAATACTCGAGCGTCGAGCCCGGTTCGACGATCAGAGCGGCAACCTTGCCCTGCTCCATGAGAGCTTGAACCTTGGCGATGCGTGCGCGCCGCTCGTCGGCCGATATCGCTTGCGCGTGTGCCGTGAGCGACTGCAGTTGCGGCCGTGGAGCCGCGGGTAATGCGCCCGCCGCGACCAGGGATGCGCCCGCGGTGCCCTGCAGAAAAGTGCGTCTCGAGATCATTCTTTGCGGTAAGCATACGCCAAGACGGTACTATAAAGGGGGGTTCAACGAGGATGCGACCATGGCTGGAATGTACAAGCTTTACGGACGGCGGGGTTCGGGATCGTTTGCCGTGCAAATCATGCTGGAAGAGATCGGCGCGGCGTACGAGCGTGTTTGGGTGGGCCGCGATGCAGCCGACGTGGCACGCTTTCGCAGCACGAATCCCACCGGCAGAGTGCCGGCCTTGACGCTGCCCGACGGCAGCGTCATGTTCGAATCGGCCGCGATACTGATCCACTTGGCCCAAGTCCACCCGCGATTCGGCTTGGCGCCCGTGCCCGGTAGCAGCCGGCACGCCGCTTTCTTGCAGTGGATGGTATTTCTCTCCGCCAACGTCTACGAGGCGGTGCTGCGCATCTACTACCCGGCACGCTATTCGAGTCGCGGCGAAGCGGATGCCGAGGCCGTCCGCCGCCAGGGGATAGAGGACTACTGCGCCCACCTGGCCGTGATCGGTCAGGCGCTTGCGCCCTACGTGCTCGGCGCGGATTTTTCGATTGCCGATACCTATCTGTATATGCTCGCCTCTTGGTACCCCGGGGAGAAATCCGAACTCTATTCGCGGGTACCGAAGCTCGAGGACAATGTGAAGCGGGTGGCGGTGCGCCCGGCGGTGATCAAGGTCGAGGCTGACCACGTCGAGTAGGCACCCGGCGAGCGCGCCATAGCTATCCGCCGCACGCCGTCGTAGGATGAGGCTTTACGGCGGGAGCACTTCGGTGAACGAAGTTTTCGTGCGGCGCGAAGTAATCGATGCCGCTCAACTGCGCGCCTTGTGCGTCACATCGAATCGAGCGGGCGCCGTCCAGGCGGCCTCCCATTTAGGGGCTATCGCCGTCACCGGCACGGCGCTCTGGCTCACGCTCGGCACGTGGTGGGCGCTGCCCGTTTTTGCCGCGCACGGCGTGCTGCTCAATTTCTTGTACGCCGGACAGCACGAACTCAGCCACTGGACGGTGTTTCGCACGGCCTGGCTGAACGAGTGGCTGGGCCGCGTCTTCGGCTTCGTGTTGTTCTATCCTCGTACATTCGACCAAGTGCAGCACATTGCGCATCACCGTTTCACCCAGGACTGGGTGCGCGACGGCGAGCTGGCGCGAGAGCGCTATACGCTGGCCTCGTACCTGCTGTGGATGTCGGGAGTCACTTACTGGTACACGCGCTGGCGTCGGATCGTGCGCTTTTCATTCGGTGCCGTCACAGAACCTTACCTGCCTGCCAGACGGCGTGCCGAATTTATCCGTGAAGCGCGCTGGCATCTGGCGGGGTACGCATCGATCGCAGCGATTTCGCTCGCGCTGCGCAGCTACGCCGTCGTGATTCTCTGGTTGGCGCCGATGCTGGCGATGAAAGGCGTTCACCAGCTGCAGAACACGATCGAGCATCTCGGGCTTCCGCACCAAGACAATGTGCTCGCCAACACGCGCAGTACGCGCACCAACGCGGCGATGCGCTGGCTTGGCTGGCAGATGCAGTACCACACCGCGCATCATGC
Source organism: uncultured Steroidobacteraceae bacterium (assembly GCA_964422045.1). Classification (GTDB taxonomy): domain Bacteria; phylum Pseudomonadota; class Gammaproteobacteria; order Steroidobacterales; family Steroidobacteraceae; genus Bog-1198. The sequence continues at coordinate 5,870 of CAYRAC010000075.1, read as the reverse complement.
GTTTCCGGGAGTTCCTTTCCATCGACTCCATGCGCTGAACGAGGCGATTTTCACGGCGCGCGCCGCAGCGCCGCCGTCCATGACATATCTGGGTTTTCAAATCGCGGTGCTGCGTGCTTTCGCGCACGGCAAAACCGAGGCAGATTATCCCGACGACAGCACGTGGATCGCCGATCGGCCGCATGGGTAGCCGTCTTCTGGTCTATCAGGCTTTGTGGGCGATGGATCGGCTGAGCGTACCGGAGGCGTCGATTGCGGAGAAATTCGACCGGGTTCGCGAGGCTGGATTTCAAGGCATGGCGATCGATCTGGGCGCTCTTACCATGGAGCAAGCACAGGCGACCGTACCGCATTTCGCGCGCACCGGATTGGCCGGCGGTCTGACGGCATTTCCGACGTCGATCGAAGCATTGCGGCCGGCGCTCGAGCTCGCGCATCGGATCGCGGCGCCGTTTGTGGTGGTGATCGGCCAAGAAATGCCGGTTCGCCTCGCCGACATGATCCCGGTCATCGAAGGCTGGCTGCGCGTGGCGGAGCAGGAGCGGATGCCGATCCAATTCGAAACACACCGCAACTGCATCACCAACGATCTGTTCACCACCGTGCAACTGCTCGACGCACTGCCGCAGATGCGCCTTGCCGCCGATCTGTCGCATTATGTGGTCGACCGCGAGATGCCTTGTCCGCCGCCGCCGCAACTGCAACGCTTGATCGCCCAAGTGCTGGAGCGTTCCGACTCGCTGCAAGGGCGGGTCGCGGCGCGCGGCCAAATTCAAATCGCGCTCGGCTTTCCACAGAACGCGAAATGGGTGGCGCTATTCCGCGATTGGTGGCGGCAAGGGTTCCGCGCGTGGCGCGCGCGGCACCGCGGCGACGATTCGGCCATGGTTTTCTTGTGCGAATTAGGGCCGCCCGACTATGCGCTCACCGACGCCGACGGCCGGGAGTTCTCGGATCGATGGAGCGAAGCACTGCTTCTCGCGCAGTGGGCGCGCGATCTATGGTCGAGCGCCGCGCCCGACGCGGCTACAAGGCCATGAGTGCCGCGCCGACCGTCACCAACAGACCGCCCAGCCCGACCTTCCAGGTAAACCGCTCGCCCAAGAAGCACACGGCGAACAACACCACGAAGATTACGCTCAGCTTATCGATCGGGGCGACACGCGAGGCAGGACCCAATTGCAGCGCCCGATAATAGCAAAGCCAGGATAAACCGGTCGCGATCCCCGATAAAACCAGAAACACCATGCCCGTCGCGGACAACGCATCGGGGCGCGTCCACTCGTGACGAACCGAGAGCAACAGCGCGACAACCATTAAAATGACGATCGTTCTCACGAACGTGGCAAGATCCGAGTCGATTTCCGCAACGCCGACCTTGCCAAAGATGGCCGTCAACGCGGCGAACAGGGCCGATCCGAGCGCAAATAGCCGCCAATCTTTGTTCATGCGAGCCGCTCCGCACCAGCGAGCAGGCTAAAGTACCTGAATATGTTCCATGTAGGAAACTACCGACGCGGCAACGCGGGCCGCCAAGGTATTGGCAGGGAATCGGGTTGGGTAATCTTGGGACCTGGAGCGCACGCATGTCTTTGCCGATCGAGAACTATGCCTTAATCGGCGACTGCCACACTGCGGCTCTCGTCGGCAGGGACGGCTCGATTGATTGGCTGTGTTTGCCGCGGTTCGACTCAGGCGCATGTTTCGCGGCGCTGTTGGGCAGCGCCGAGCACGGCCGCTGGCTGTTGGCCCCGGTGGCGCAGGCGGATCGTGTGACCCGCAGCTACCGTGGCGACAGTCTGATTCTCGAGACCCAATTCGATACCGCAGAGGGGAGCGTTCGGATCATCGACTTCATGCCGCTGTCGAATAAGCGCTGGGATGTCGTTCGCATCGTCGAGGGCTTGAGCGGCCGGGTCGCGTTGCGCATGGAACTGCGCGTGCGATTCGACTACGGTTCCATTGTGCCGTGGGTTCGCCGTGCGGGGCAGAAGTTGTTGATCACCGCCGGTCCCGACACCTTGGAGTTGACGACTTCGGTCGCCGTCAAGGGCGAGAACATGCACAGCGTCGCGGAGTTCTGTGTGAGTGCGGGCGGGCGCGAGTCTTTCGTGCTCAATTATCGTCCATCGCACGTCGAGGGGCAGGCGTTGATCGATGCGGATCAAGCACTCGCCGCGACCGCAGGTCAGTGGCATGAATGGTCGAAGCAGTGCGTTTATCAGGGTCGCTGGCGCGACTGCGTGATGCGCTCGTTGCTCACGTTGAAAGCACTCACCTACAAGCCGACGGGCGGCTTGATTGCCGCTCCCACCACATCACTGCCGGAGCAATTGGGAGGAGTGCGAAACTGGGATTATCGTTATTGCTGGCTGCGCGACGCGACCTTTACTCTAAATGCGCTGCTTCTTGCGGGCTACGAGAACGAGGCCGCCGACTGGCGCGAGTGGCTGCTGCGCGCGATCGCCGGCTCGCCCGACGACTTGCAAATTCTCTACGGGGTGACGGGCGTCCGACGTCTCGACGAATGCGAAATTCCGTGGCTGCCGGGTTATCAAGGGGCGGCTCCGGTGCGCATCGGGAATGCAGCGGCCAAACAGTTCCAGCTGGACGTTTATGGCGAAGTCATGGATACGCTGCATCTGGCTCGGGCTGCCGGCTTACCACCGGAGTCGGAAGCTTGGAGAGTCCAAGTTGCTTTGTTGCAATTCCTCGATTCGCATTGGCAACAACCCGATGAGGGTCTGTGGGAGGTGCGCGGACCGCGGCGGCATTTCACGCATTCGAAGATCATGGCCTGGGTGGCATTCGATCGCGCGATCAAAGATGCGGAACAAGACGGTCTCGACGGGCCAATCGAGCGCTGGCGGCAGCTGCGCGATACGATTCATGCCGAAGTCTGCGAACGCGGCTTCGACGCACGGCGCAACACCTTTGTGCAATCCTATGAATCCCCGCACCTCGACGCGAGTCTACTGCTGATTCCGCAGGTGGGATTTCTGCCTGCCGAAGACGCGCGAGTGGTCGGGACCATCCGCGCCATCGAAGATAACTTGATGATCGACGGGTTGGTGCTGCGCTACTCGACCGCCACGAACGTCGATGCACTGCCGCCCGGCGAGGGGGCATTCCTGCCGTGTTCATTCTGGCTCGCAGATAGCTATCTTCTGACCGGGCGCCGCGCCGAGGCGGAGGCATTGTTCGAGCGGTTGCGCGCGCTGGCCAACGATGTCGGTCTTTTCGCCGAAGAATACGACCCACGCGGTCGGCGCATGCTGGGCAATTTTCCGCAAGCGCTGTCGCACATGGCGCTGGTCAACACGGCGCGGCTTTTGTCCATGCCGGAACACGAGGCGCGCGGCGCCAGCGCCCGCGGCGAGCGGCCGGCGGCGGTAGCGCAGTAACGCGGGTTCAAACGCTTGTGGGATATGGCCGTCAGGCGCTTCCTTCACGCACCTACAGATAACGTTCGCGAATGGGTTCAAGTTGTGGGCTTGAGAATTGCGAGAGCCATGCTCAAGTCAAAACATTGAAGGAGTAGAACGAATGAAACATTTCATAATAGCCAGCATGCTTGCGGCGAGCGTTGTGTGTGCGCCATTGGCGCTTGCGGAGGATGCGGGTATGTCGACTGACACCAACCATCACTTCGTGAAGGATTCTGTCATTACGACGAAAGTCAAATCGAAGCTTGCGGCGAAACATCTGACGACCCTGACGCGAATCAAAGTCGACACCGATGAGAACGGCGTCGTTTGGCTGAGCGGACGCGCGCCGACGCAAGACGCGGTCGACATGGCGACCATGATCGCGAAGGATACGGACGGTGTGAAGTCGGTGCATAACGACATCGCAATTCAACCGTAAAGCGATTCGGGCAGGCGGACGCCTCTGAAGCGAGGCGTCCGCCGCTCACATCTGCGCGATCAATCGATCCGCAAGCAGCGACAAACACGCGCTCAAGGCTTGCGCGACGGCAGCGTAGTCGTCGTGCGCCAGCGGCGCTCTGAACACCTCACCCCCCACGACATCTTTGCCTGAGTGCGGGTCGACAATCCGCCAATGCGCCTCGATGCTGGCGGCCTCGCCTTGGCGCACGCTTACCTGCAGAACGTCGACGCTGATTTTGACGAGCGCACCGGCAGCGAGAACCGCGCCGGCTCCGGCCACCAGCAAATCCGCTCGCCGCCGCTCGAGGTCGCGCGCCAAAGTCTCCGTGACCATGTCGGTGAGCGGCGCAGCCCATCGTTCGTGCTCGAGTACCTGGACGCCATCCGCCGAAGTTTGGATGATCATTTCCCCGCGATCGATCATCGACGGCAACGCCACCTTGAGTGATACCTCGGTGGCAGGCATTGTCCGCGCATCCACGGCGCCCGGCGGCTGAACGCTGAGTACATAAAAACGATCCGGGCGGCTTGCGGCGCATGCGCACAGCATGCTCAGCAACCACAATGCCGATAACGGTAATTTCACGGCGAGTCTCCCGGTTTGCCGCGCAGCAGGGATTCCGGATGGCGCTCGAGGTAGTCGACCAGCGCCGAGACCGCCTTCGCCGCTCGCGACAGCTGCAGCAGAGTGGCTCCGAGATCGCTTTGCAAAGGCGCATCCCGCGACAATATCTCCTTGGCGTTCTTCATGGCCGCCTGTGCTTCCACCAGCGTTGCTTCGACTTGCGGCGCCAGGGTACCGTCGACATGCCGCATCAACTGGTCGGTACTTTTCAGCGTCTGCTCGAGGCTCGTCAGGGTCGACAGCAGTCGATAGGAAATCTGATCGAATGGAACTTTGCCGAGCCGCCGCGCAATGCTTCCCAAGGAATCCTGTATTTCGTCGAGCCCGTTCGACACGGTCGGGAACACCGAGGGTTGCTCGTTCCACCAAACCTTTTCCGCCGGGACGTCCAGATGCATATCGAGGTCTACATACTTCTGTCCGGTCAATAAGTTTCCGGTTTTCAACTCCGCCCGCAGTCCGTGCGCCACCAGGCTATCGACCAGCCGGCGGCTGGAGGTTTCGGGGTCGTCCTGCGCCTTGGCGGAGCGAGCGCTGCTTGCCTTGCGGCCGCGAATCCGCTGCGGATAAATATCCACGGCGACAGGAAAGCTCAAGGATCCGGCGTCACGATCGTATTCCACGTCCACGCTCCTGACTTCACCGACGCCGATACCGTGCAGTTCAACCGGCGCGCCGGCGGACAAACCGCGCAGCGAGCCTTTGAAATACATCACGAAGCTGCGGACCTCGGTTTCGACCGGCCGCATCGCGCGGTCTTCGTCTTGATAGAGGGTGAACGACGAATCGTTGGGCACGGGCGTCGTCGCACCCCCGGGCAATGCTTGAAAGGCTACTCCGCCTTGAAGAATGGCCGTCAGTGACTCGGTGCGCAGCTTGACGCCATCGGAATTGAGCGACATGTCGATACCGCTTGCTTGCCAGAAGCGCGTGGCGGCGGTGACGTACGTGTCAAACGGACTGTTGATGAAAACCTTGAGCGTCACGCTGGTACCGCTCGGGTCCAAGTTATACGCTACCACTTGGCCGGCGGTAATATGCCGGTAGAAAACCGACGAGCCGACGCTCAACGAACCGAGATCGTCGGCATGCAAAACAAATTCCCGACCCTGCAGATTCGCGGTGACGATCGGCGGTACCTCTAGGCCGACGAAGTAGCGGCGGCGCGCCGTCGACTTGCCTACGTCGACGCTGATATTGGCGCCGGACACCAGAGTCCCCAAGCCCGTGACTCCGGCCGCCGAGACGCGCGGCCTAACCACCCAAAAGCGCGTGTCGCTCACGAGATAGTCGGTGGCGTCGCGATGAATCAGCGCATTCACGATGACACTATTGCGATCCTCGGACACATGGAT
>CAYRAC010000074.1:0-11347 GCA_964422045.1 uncultured Steroidobacteraceae bacterium | reverse complement strand
CCGACGAATTGCTCCAACCGAACTCTTGAATGAGCACGCCGGAGTCATAGAGGCCGGCGGCCGAGCAAGCATAAGCGGAGCGGCCGTGAGCCGCAAAAAATGCGGCGGCGTTTTCCTCAAGGTAAGATGCGCATCCATATGTCGCCGAAGAACGTCTTGATGTCGAGCATCCGCGCCGTGGCAGGCTTGCCGCTCGTCAGAACGATCGTCTATCACCCCGCGGTGCGCGGGCGACTTGGGCGTTTGCCGGGATTCGGTCGATTCTATGGCAGCGGCTGGGATTTCCGGCATCCATTCGATCGCCGCTACCACACCGAGACGAGCGGCTCGATGCCCTCGGATCAAATTCAGAGCAGCCCGTACGACTCCGACAAGGTGTACATCTATGCGGGATCGCAACCCAGCATCATACGCTCCGCATTGAACACTTTGCCGGCGCTGTCCGGGTGCGCTTTTGTCGACCTGGGCTGCGGCAAGGGGCGCCCGTTGCTGGTTGCGTCGGAATATCCGTTTCGCAGCATCGTCGGCGTCGAGCTGACACCGTCATTGGCCGAGGCCGCGCGCCGCAACGCGGCGATCATCAATCGCCAGTTCGCGCAGCGCACGCCGATCCAGATCGAACAACAAGATGCCGGCCAATTTGTGCCGCCGGCCGGAAACGCCGTTGTCTTCCTCTACAACCCGTTCGGCGAAGAGGTGATCGCGAAGGTCGTCTCGCGGATCGAAGAGGCGTTGGCCGCCGGCGGCCGATCGATATTCGTGATTTACTATAATCCCGTACACGCGCATTGCTTCGATGCCTCGCGGGCGCTGCGCCGGTATTTCGCGGCGAACCTGCCTTATTCGCCGGAAGAACTCGGCTACGGTCCCGAAATCACGGACGCCGTCATCATTTGGCAGGGAGGCGGCGCGGCACCGGCACGCGGCAACGCCGACGCCACGATCAAGATAATCTGGCCGGGCGTGCGGGCAGAACTCGCATAGGCTGCAGGCGGACGTCGGATATCTCGGGGCGGCGGCGGCCGTGCAACGGCAGATTGAGGCTCAACGCGCCGTAGCTGCTCGCCTTCCAATATCGCAGATTGGCGAACATCGCCGGAAATCGCGTGCGTGCCCACAACAGCACCAGGTCGAAATAGCGCGCGTCGCGCGCGCACAGGGACATGCAAATTGCGTGAACCGGCAGGCACAGCAGCAGCGTCAGCAGATTCTTCGTCAACAGGAACACTTCCATGGTCAGCACCATGTTGAAGAGCAGCGCGGAATACGTGACTCCCCAACGCATCGGCGGACGGGTCGCGCCCACGAACAAGGGGTCCGCGATCAGCCCCGAGTTGGCATCGCTCACCGCGCCTTCCTAGACCCCGAACATGCCGCGAACCCAGCTGACGATTTGCGGCGCTCCAAAACCGATCGCGATTCCCAGAATTGCGCCGATGCACCAGCCCCAGGACATGCGGTTCGCCATTGCCATCCCGCCGAGCACCATCACGAGAATGATGGCGACCGGCGTCAGCCAGGCGAGAAGATTGGTCTGCAACGCGGTGGCGCCCGTCATGAACGGCGAGGCCTGCGCCAGCGCCAGACCGGGCGCGCCGAGCAGGATAATTATCAATGTCGATCGATGCGAACGGGGCAGGTGCACGGCGGAATTTCCTTTTCCTAAGTTCCAGTCTCGAGAGCTCCCTCGGTCGCATCGCGCAGCGCCGCCAGCTCCTCGCGCTTGATTCTGCCCGGCGCGCCGAAACGAAAGTTTTGGATGACGAATGAATAGTCGTAGCGCTTCTCGCCGTCTTTATCGGTCCAGTTGTTGGAACGGATCTGCGCCTGCACGATGAGCTGGTCGCCCTTGCGCGCGTTTTTTGCGATCACCTCGCCGAGGTTTTCGAAGGCCACGAAATAAACGCTGGTCGCCGCCTCGCGCGGGTTGCCGTGCGCGTCCTTGCCGGCGTAGTCGTTTCCGATCAGGCAAACCTTCGTGTATGTGATGTCGCCTTTGATGGCAAGTTCGGGATCATTCGCGAGATTGCCGACGGCGGTCACTGTGAAACTATTCATGGCTGCTCCTTGTCTCTGGTGTGCGCGACTCGGGATCTGTATCCGTCGCGTGGCAGAGTCTAGGAGCGGCAGCGCGGGAGCTAAATGCGATTAATTATCGAGTTCGCGCAGAAACAAACGCTACACGCCCACCTTGGCGATCTCCTCGTACGCGCCCCTGAGCCAAACCTTGACTCGCTGACGCTCGAGCAGAGTCAAACCGCTAGTGTCGGCTTCGCTGTTGTTGGCGACCGCCCAGAAACTCATGCTGCCGGCATCGATTTTGATCATCGAGGTTTCGTGCAGCCGCCTCAATGTGACGATACTCGCGCCCAAGGCCTGCGCCCGCTGCTTCTCCCCGGAGCCGTCGAGGATGCGGAAATCGGCGCCGCGCACCTGGTTCAAGACCAAGGTGTAATTCAAACGCGTACCGTGCCGATCCAGGAGGCGCTTCAGCAAATCGACCGAATCTCGACCTGCATCCATGACATGCCAGTAGCGGATATTGAGTCCGATCTCCGGGGCGACTTCGAGCAATTGCGATTCATCCATCCACTGCGTCAGTCCGTGATTGGTTTGCGCCGCCAAATCCACCAAAATCCTGCGCTCCGGAACAGCGGTCGCCGCTTCGACGATCGCATCGAGGCTTTCGTAGTTATCCATCGCGATGGCCGAGGCGTAGCCGGCATAGAAACGCAACAGCGCGCCATGCGTGCGGTCCGAATCGAAGCCGATGAACGCGATTGAATTATCGATGAAATATTGCGCGAGCAGGCGTGCGAGCAGCGATTTACCGACGCCGCCCTTTTCGCCGCCGACCAAATGAATATGCGTCATCAATGCTGAACCGTCGCTGCTCACAGTAATTTCCTAATCTATCATGGTCATCCGGCATAATCGCGGCCATGCCGACCGCTGCATTACATAACTCGCCCGAGCCCGCCGCGCTTCGCGCCACGCGGCTGCGCAAGGTGTACGGCAGCGTAACCGCGCTCGATGACGTATCGTTTACGGTGAAGCGCGGCGAGATCGTCGGTCTCCTCGGCCCGAACGGCGCCGGCAAGACCACCACGATAAACATGGTGTTGGGAGTCCTGGCCGCGACCACCGGCAGCATCGAGATCGGCGGAATCGATATTGCCAAGCAGCGCGCGAAAGCGCTGGCGCGAACCAATTTCGCCGCCGTGTACGCCGCGTTGCCGGGCAACCTCACGGTGCTGCAGAACTTGCGATTCTTCGGGCTGTTGTACGCCATCCGAGGATTGCAGGCTCGCGCCGAGGAATTGCTGCGCGAATTCACTCTCGAGCATCTGCGCGATACCAAATGCGGGCTGCTGTCCTCGGGCGAACAGACGCGGGCGGCGCTCGCCAAGGCCTTGCTCAATCGCCCGCAACTGCTGTTGCTCGATGAGCCGACCGCCTCGCTCGACCCGTCGGCGGCGCAGCTGATTCGTGCGAAAATCAAGAGCCTCGCGACCGACGGGAACTGCGGCATTCTGTGGACTTCGCACAATATGTACGAAGTCGAAGCGGTCTGCGATCGCGTGCTGTTCTTGTCGCGCGGCAAGGTCCTGCTCGAAGGCGACCCGCGTAGCCTGCCGCACGAGCACGGCGCCGCGAGCTTGGAGGATCTTTTTATCCGCGTGGCGCGCGAGCCGCTCGCGGCAGCCGCCGGCGCCCCATGACCCTGCGTCCCATCGCTGGAATCGTGCTGCGCCAGATCTATTTGCTGCGCGGCAGTCCGGTGCGCCTGTTTCCGATGGTGACGTGGGTCGCGATCGATATCGTGTTGTGGGGTTTCATTACCCGATACCTCAACACCGTGAGCGGCAGCGGCGTGGACTTCGTTCCCACCTTGCTCGGCGGCGTGCTGTTGTGGGATTTCTGCACACGCATCATGCAGGGCGTGACCACCGCGTTCCTCGAAGATGTCTGGTCGCGCAATTTCCTGAATCTGTTCGCCTCGCCGCTGTCGATCGCCGAATACATTGCCGGACTCGTCATCAGCAGCGTCGCCACCAGCAGCGTCGGACTGCTCGTCATGTTGCTGCTGGCGACGGGCGTGTTTCATCTCGAGTTTTTCGCGATGGGACTGCCGCTGGCGGCGTTTCTGCTGGTGCTGTTCGTATTCGGCATCTCGCTCGGCATTTTCGGCAGCGCGGTGGTCCTGCGGCTGGGTCCGGCGTCCGAATGGCTGCTGTGGCCGCTGCCGGCGCTGCTGTCGCCGTTCGCCGCGGTGTTCTACCCGCTGGCCGTGCTGCCGGCGTGGATGCGATGGGTGTCGTACGCGCTGCCGCCTGCTTATGTGTTCGAGGGCATGCGCGGCTTGCTCGCCCACCGCTCCTTTCCCGCAGCCTCGTTGCTGCAGGGAGCGCTGGTCGCCGCTCTCGAACTGCTGCTGGCGGCGTACTTTTATGCGCGGGTCTATCGGCACGCGGTCCGCACCGGGCTGCTCGCGCGCTATAGCGCGGAAAGCGTGTCCTAGTTCGCCGACGCACTCGCCGCGTAGGCGGCCACCGCGATCAGATCCGGCAGCTGCATGTTCGCGACCACGGCCTGCATCGGCACGGCCATCAATCCCGCGCGGTCCTTGGTTTGAAATGCGACCAGTTGCCGCAGCAAGTACGTAGGAGAACGTCCCGCCAGCGGCGGCAACAGTCCGGTCCCTTGCAAGCGCCGGCCGTGGCAGCCTGCGCACGCCTGGACGCCGGGCAGGCCATGCATCGCAATCTCGCGTCCGCGATTCACGCTGCCCGGCGGCACGAACGCCGTGTAGCGCAGGTCTTCGTCGCGGCGCTCATGGCGGCTGAGGTCCGGCGCCCATTCGATCAGACGTTGACCCAAGGGCTCCGTCCCGCCGCGTGAATCGCGAGCGTAGATCCAGGCCGCCACGCGCATCCGAGGAATCGTCGCGCGCTCGATCACGGTGACGCGCCCCCGCAGCGGCTGGGCGGCAAAGTAGCCCGCTGCCGCCGCCAATTCCGCGTCGCTGACATTCGCCGCCACATCCCGCATGAGGTCGACGGGAACAAATGCGGCACCGTGCCAGGCGCTGTGGCGCGCGGCGGTGCGCATATCGAGCACTTGCTGGACGATGTAAGCGGCCGGCAGTGCCGCGAGCGGCGCGTTCTCGGGCCGCCCTTGACCGGTCGGCAAGTGGCAGTAACCGCAGGCATACACGCCGGGCGCGCGACCGTGCAGGACGATCTGCGGCGGCGCTGCATGCGACTCCGGATGCCAGTCGGGCGCGAAGAACAGATCGGTCAACTGCGCCCGCGTGTACCCGAGGCGGCTGCCCTTGAGATGCTCGAGCTTGGCGCTGACCGTGTTGTCTGCGGCGAGGCTAGGCGCGTTATGCGGAAACAGCCACGCGGGGACTGTCGCGCCGATGGCAGCATCGCCGGCAGCGGCAGGCAGCGGCAGGCAGCTGAGGAGACTCAACCCAACCGCCCACGCCCGCGACGTCCGCGACGTCCGCGAGATTGCGCCGGCAGCGCTCAATGCGGGTTCCGCGTCTTTTTCTCGGGCAGGCTGCGCACGCCGCCGAGAGCCGGTATCCGCTTGCGTGCCGTGCGCAGGATCTCGCGCGACAAAGGCGAATCGCCCACCGCCCGCGCCATCATCAAGGCGCCGTACAGGGCGCTCAACACCATCAGCGCCGACGCGCGTCGCTCAGCGGGCGAGCCGCCCGGCGCGAGCGCCTCGACCAGATTGGCGAGATTGCTCTCGATGTGCGCGCGAAATTGCGCGTGCACGGCCGCACCCTTGCGCGGCGCGTCGCCCGCCAGGGCCGCGACCGCACAGCCGTCCGCCCGCCCGTCGCGATGCGCTTCCGCGAGATAAAAATCGACGAATCGCGACAAATCCGGCTCATCGCCGCCAAACAACCGCTCGCGCACGCTCGCGCCGCTTTGCTTGAGCGCCAAGTCGAGCGCCTCGGTCACGAGCTCATCGCGCGAGTCAAAATGCTTATAAAACCCGCCGTGGGTGAGCTTAAGGTCTTTCATCAGGTCGGCCAGGCTGATGCCATCGACGCCGCGCTCCTTGAAGCGGGCGGCGGCGGCGGCGACCAGGCGCGCGTGCGTCTGTTCCTTGCTGGCTTTCGAGTGTCCCATGGGCGACCTATATAGCACAGCGGCCGCGGCGCGTCTCCATCTGGATGTTACTTGACATCTAGGTGCTCGGCCGGCTACAGTATTTGTGGATTATGATTATCATCCACAATTCATCGAGGTCCCCATGAGTACGACAAACAGTTTGGGCACCGCCCTGATCACCGGTGCATCGACCGGTATCGGTGCCACCTACGCGAACCGGCTGGCGCGCCGCGGCTACGACCTGATACTGGTCGCGCGCAACAAGCCGAATCTGGAAAAGCTCGCGGCAACGCTCGGCGCGGCGAGCGCAGTACGCATCACCGTGCTGCCGGCGGACCTTACGGTCGACGCCGATGTGCAGCGCGTCGAGCAGGTGCTGCGCGACGATGCCGGCATCACGCTGCTCATCAATAATGCCGGTGCCGCCACCTTGGGCGCCTTCGTCAAGGCCGATATCGGCCGCCTGTCGCGCGATATCCAGTTGAATATCGTCGCGCCGACGCGCCTGACCTACGCGGCGCTGCCGGGCCTGCTCAAACGAAATCGCGGCAGCATCATCAACATCGCCTCTGTCATGTCGCAGATGGTGCAGCCGGGCAACTCGGTCTATGGCGGCACGAAAGCCTATCTGCTGCATTTCAGCGAAGTGCTGGCGCTGGAACTCGCCGCCTCCGCCGTGCGTGTTCAAGTCGTGCTGCCGGGCGCCACCGGCACGGCTCTGTGGAACGGGTCCGGCGTCGAACTGAAGGATCTTCCGCCCGACATCGTGATGAACGTCGATGAGATGGTGGATGCGGCGCTCGCCGGCTTCGACCAGGGCGAGATCGTCACGCTGCCATCGCTGCCGGAAGCCGCCGATTGGCAGCGCCTGGTCAAGGCGCGCGAGGATCTGCAGCCCAATTTATCGCGCAAGCACTCGGCGCCGAGGTATAAAATCCCGCTAAAGGCAGCGGTGTGAGGCACGGCGATCCATCCAATTGCGTCCATCGATGCGGCGCTCGACAACCCGGTGTGGTCCGCGCTCTGCGGGCCGCACCGCGGGTTGGCGGGGAGTGTCGGCGAGTTGCTGTGGTATCCGCCGTCGATCGCACCGTTCGCTGCGATCCGTCACGCGCTGGTCGTGCCGGATCTCGACGCTGCCCGTGCGGCGGGCCTCGGCGAGTCGGCGTATTTCGTCGGCATCTGCCCGGCTTCTCTGCCCGAGCGCTGGCGATTTGTTTCCCACTCACGGATTTTGCAGCTGTTCCCGACTCTCGACCTCGGTCCAGCTGAGGAGGAAGCCGGCACCGTTCTCGGCGAAGCCGATCGGGCTGCCATGCAGGAACTCACTCAAATCGCGTTCCCGGATTTTTTTCGCGCGCGCACCGCCGAACTCGGCCTGTATCTCGGGGTTTTCTGCGGCGGCAAGCTGGTCGCGATGGCTGGCGAACGCCTGGCGCTCGATGGTCTGCAGGAAATCAGCGGAGTGTGCACCCACCCGGAGCACGCCGGCCAGGGGCATGCGCGGCGGCTCACGCGCGCGTTGCTGAGCCGGCAGCGCCGCCGCGGCGTGCGCTCCTTCCTGCATGTCAGCGAAGGCAATAGCGCTGCGCGCAGCCTCTACGACTCCATGGGTTTCAAGGTGCGCGCCAGCTTGGGCTTGTGCAAGGTCGAACGCCTGCGCTCGACCTAGAACGCACTAGGCGCGGTGCGCATCCCACACATCGGCAAACAGGCGCGCGAAATTGGCACCCAGCAATTTCTCGATGCGGCTGCCCGGCCAGCCGCGGCGCGCCAGATCGTTCGCCAGGTGCAGGAAGCGCAGCGGATCGTTGTATTCGGACACGAGGGTGAACACGTCCGCGGATTCGCCAGGCGCGGAGATGCCGGCTTTCTGCCGCGCTTCGACGCTCTTGCGAAACCACTCGCGATACGCGTCGGTCAGCGGCACGGCGGAAATGCTGCCATCGGTGCCGAGTCCGACATGCTCCTCGCCGCACAGATTGACGGCGTGCTCGATGTGGCGAATCAAATCCTCTGCGTGCGGTTGCCCGGACGCGCGCAGAAACGGCATGAAGTAGATGCCGACCACTCCGCCGCGGTCGGCCAAGGCTTTGAGCTCGGTGTCCGGCGTATTGCGCGGCAAATCCACGAGCGCCCGGCAGCCCGTGTGGGTGATCGCCATCGGGGCCTTCGAGGCCGCAATACCTTCAGCAATGGTGCGCACGCCCGCGTGGCTCAAGTCGAGCAACAGATTGAGGCGGTTTATCTCCGCGATTAGATCGTAACCCATTTTACTCAAGCCGCCGTCTGCCTTCTCCAGGCAGCCGTCGCCCAGCAAATTGCGGCGGTTGTAAGTCGGCTGCACGATGCGCAAGCCGAGGTCGGCGAACGTCGCCAACTTGTTGATATCACCCTCGAGCATGGTGACGTCCTGGCAGCCGTAGATGATCCCGATGCGCTTGCTGGCTTTCGCCGCCTGAATATCCGCGGCGCGCTGAATCTTGACGAGAAACTCCGGGTGCGCCGTGAATTCATGCTCGACGCCCGCGATATTGGTAATCGCGATCTTGAACCTGTCCGGCCCGTTGCCCGGTTCATTGATGGTGAAATTGACGGCCGTTACACCGGATTCGCGCGCATCCTCGAGCCCGCGCGCGGTCAACGGCGCATCGTCCGCGGCCGCCGGATCGTTCTCGCCGACGGCGCCCAGGGCATCGATCACGATCGCCCGCTGGTATTGCGATTTCGAGAATTCGCCCGACGCCGGCGTGCCGCTGCGTGCCTGCGACCAGCGGCCGAGTGCGGCCGCCGCGGCCGCACCACTCAATACTTCGCGTCGATTCAGCATACCCGCTTCCCCTTTTTTTTTGAAAACTCCGCCAGCATGCCGCAGCGTTGCGACACACGCCAGTTCTCGAGTCTCGCCAGGCGGGCGCCCGCTTGAGTTTCTGTCGCTGCCCGCTGACGTCTCCGAAGTGCATCACGTCGACACAAAAAAACTGCGCGCGTATATCGGTTCCCCGATGACTTGTGTCGACACCCACCGTGACCCAAGGAGACACTATGCACCACGATCTCGACCGCAGGGCCGCCTTGGCAGGCCTGCTCAGCGCTGCATTAATTCAAACGCCGGTGGCACTCGCTCTGCCCACGGACCCTGGTGTTCGCCACGCCGCGACCGACAATGGTACGCCGCAACCGCTCGCCGGCATCGGCACCGACGAGATGAATTTCTTCCTCGACGGGATGGCGCGGTTTAATTTCATCGAAGTCGTGAACGGTGGAAATTCGCAGCAGGGCACGGGCAACGGCCTCGGCCCGCGCTTCAATTCGAATCAGTGCGCATCCTGCCACACGCAGCCGAACGTCGGCGGCTCGAGCCCGCCGCAAAATCCCCTGAGCGCCGTCGCGAACGCCGATGGCGCGACCAATACCATGCCCTGGTTCAACGCGGCCAACGGCCCGATCCGCGAGGCGCGCTTCGTGCAGACCAACGGCGCGCCGGATGGCGGCGTGCATAATTTATTCGTGGTGACCGGCCGCAGCGATGCGGGCACCTGCAATATCGCGCAGCCGAACTTTCTGCCGGCTGGGAATCCTTTGACGGGCCAGGGCGGCAACCGCAATATCGTATTTCGCATCCCGACCCCGGTATTCGGTGCCGGTCTCATCGAAGCCATTCCCGACTCCGCCATTCTCGCGAACGCGCAGACGAATGCCGCCGCCAAGAGCCAAGTGGGCGTGCGCGGCCGCGCCAACGCCATCCTGGGCGGCAACGTGAACTCGAGCGCCAACGACGGCACCATCACACGCTTCGGCTGGAAGGCACAGAACAAATCGCTGCTGATGTTCGCCGGCGAGGCTTACAACGTGGAGATGGGTGTGTCGAATCAGCTGTTTCCGCAAGAGCGCGATGAAACGGCCGCCTGCCGCACTTACCCCTCCACGCCCGAAGATACCAACAACATGCCGCTAACGGTCAGCGGCAACGCCATGGCCGTGCTGTCGGACATCGAGGCATTCGCCAATTTCATGCGCTTGTTGGCGCCTCCGGCGCCGGCGGCGAGCAATGCCTCAACCCTCAACGGCCGCGCCGAGTTCGCGAGTACCGGCTGCGCATTGTGTCATACGCCGTCCTTTAACACCGGACGCGCCGTCTCGAGCGGCTCCTCGAACAACCCGAGCCCGGCTCTGTCGAATCAGCCGGTCAATCTATTCTCCGACCTGTTGGTGCACCACATGGGCCAGGGCCTGGCCGACGGCATCACGCAGGGTGCGGCGGGGCCCGATGAATTTCGCACCGCCCCGCTGTGGGGAGTCGGTCAACGCGTCTTTTTCCTGCACGATGGACGGGCCAATGATTTGCTGGCGGCCATCCAGGCGCATGAAAGTCCGGGCAGCGAGGCCAATGGCGTCATACAGCGATTCAACAATCTAAGCGCGCCGCATCAGCAAGATATCTTGAATTTCTTGAGATCGCTATAGATGCTCATTCCAAGCAGACGACCAATTTGGCCGAGTGCGTACGCCAGTTGATCGGAATCACGTAGGACCGGCTGTGCGGCGCCGCGACTTTCTCAGTGTCATGAACCACCGGCACCGAGATGTGGAAATTCTTGCCGAAGTCGCGGCGTGCATTGCCGGAAATCGTGTTGGCGACCTCGCCGACGAGATCCTTGATGTTCTCATCGCTGGTATCGGTTTCCTGCATTCGCATGAGCAGCACGGTCAGCATGCCGCGCGGCGCGGTGAAGTACACGATGCCGGTGCGCGCGCCGGAAATGTTGATTACGCCCGTGTACTCGTAGGCGCCGGGATTTCCATCCGTCACCAGATACGGCGATCCGACGGTCGCCGCCTGCTGGGCGGCTATTTCGAAATAATTGGTCGTGCCGTCGATGAAGGTGCGTATTTCAGCTTCTTTGAGCATCACGCCTCCGACAACAGCTCTTCCAGTGCGTCGTTGAGCTGACGGTCGGTAAACGGTTTACATAGAAAGCCGTTTGCCCCCTTCTCGATGGCGTCGACCGCCGTCGCTTTGTCCGCCAGCGCCGAGACCACCAGGATCAGAACTCCCGGATTGATCGCCACCAGCTTTTGTACGCACTCGACGCCGTCCATTTCGGGCATGGTCAGATCCATGGTCACGACGTCGGGTTGGGTGCGGCGAAACAGCTCCACCGCCTCGCGGCCATTGCTCGCGGCGCCGACCACTTCCAAGCGGTCGATCT
>CAYRAC010000073.1:0-11380 GCA_964422045.1 uncultured Steroidobacteraceae bacterium | reverse complement strand
CGGGTCGTGCATACTTCCACGTCAGGTTCAGGATCGGATCCGGAAACGCGCCGCCCTCCTTCGCATACAGAGAGCGCATGCGCGTGAAGAGGCCCGCCATGATTTCTATGTCGCTGCGCGCGTCACCGGGCGGGGCCGCACCCTTCCAATGCCACTGCAGCCATCGAGCCGAATTCACCAGCGCCCCGTCTTCTTCCGCGAAACAGGTGGTCGGCAGGCGAAACACCTCGGTCTGGATCTTGCTCGGGTCGACATCGTTGTGCTCGCCGAAGTTGCGCCAGAACTCCGAGGTCTCGGTCGCGAGCGGATCCATGATGACCAGAAACTTGAGCTTCGACAGGCTCGCGTTCATCTTGGCCTTGTTCGGCGCCGCCGCGAGGGGATTGTAGCCCTGCGCGAGGTAACCGTTGATCTTGCCTTGATGCATCAGCTCGTAGACCTGCAGCATGTCGTAGAGCTTGTCGTATTTCGGCAAGTAGTCGTACGCCCAATTGTTCTGCGCG
Source organism: uncultured Steroidobacteraceae bacterium (assembly GCA_964422045.1). Taxonomy (GTDB): domain Bacteria; phylum Pseudomonadota; class Gammaproteobacteria; order Steroidobacterales; family Steroidobacteraceae; genus Bog-1198. The sequence goes on along the minus strand of CAYRAC010000073.1, from coordinate 10,877 downwards.
CTCGCCGCATCGCCCCATCCTCCTCCGCAAAGCAGGTGCTCGGCAGGCGAAACACCTCGGTCTGAATCTTGCTCGGATCGACATCATTGTGCTCGCCGTAGTTGCGCCAGAACTCCGATGTCTCGGTTGCGAGCGGATCCATGATGACGAGAAACTTGAGCTTCGACAGGCTGGCAGTCATTTTGGCTTTGTTCGGTGCCGCAGCCAGCGGATTGAAGCCTTGCGCGAGATAACCGTTCATCTTGCCTTGATGCATCAGCTCGTAGACCTGCAGCATGTCGTAGAGCTTGTCGTATTTCGGCAAGTAGTCGTACGCCCAATTGTTCTGCGCGCTCGCCGCATCGCCCCACCAAGCCTTCATGAAGCTCACGTGAAACTTCGGTGCATTTTGCCAGTAGCTCAGCTGATTGGGGCGCAGTGGTTTTAGCGCTCGGGCGGCGATGAACTGGGAGTAATCCTGTTCCTGCTCGGCCGGCAAGGTGTAGTAGCCCGGCAATTGGTTCGATAGCAGTCCGAGGTCGGTCAACCCCTGGATGTTCGAATGTCCGCGCAGCGCATTCATGCCGCCGCCCGCAATGCCGATGTTGCCGAGCAACAGTTGCACCATTGCCCCCGTGCGAATCATTTGCGAACCGGTGGAGTGCTGGGTCCATCCGAGGGCGTACATGATGGTCATGGCACGCGTCGGCGTTGCGGTCGAGGCGATAAGGTCCCAGATATGCATGACACGCTCTTTCGGCGTGCCGCAAATCCGCTCCACCATCTCCGGCACATAGCGCGAGTAGTGCTGCTTCAGCAAGCTGTAGACGCAGCGCGGATGCGCCAAGGTCGTGTCGACCTTGGCAAAGCCGTCAGTGCCGATCTCGTACTCCCAGCTGGACTTATCGTAGCTGTGTTTCTCGGGGTTATAGCCCGAATAGATGCCCTCGGAGAATGCAAACTCTTCGCGGACGATGAACGACAGGTCGGTGTGATGACTCACGTAGTCATGTTGGATCTTGTCGTTGGTCAGCAGATAATTGATCAGGCCTCCGAGAAAGACGATATCGGTGCCGGGTCTGATCGGCGCGTAGTAATCGGCGACGGAGGCCGAGCGCGTGAACCGCGGATCGACGACGATCAGCTTCGCCTTGTTGTGGGCCTTGGCTTCGACGACCCACTTGAAGCCGCAGGGGTGCGCCTCGGCGGCGTTGCCGCCCATGATGAGCACCACGTCGGCATTCTTGATGTCGACCCAGTGATTCGTCATCGCTCCACGGCCAAACGTCGGGGCAAGACCTGCCACCGTCGGGCCGTGTCACACACGCGCCTGGTTATCGAATCCTAGGAGTCCCAAAGAGCGCGCCACTTTGTGGGTGATGTACCCGGCTTCGTTGCTCGCCGCGGAGGCCGCCAGCATGCCGGTGGTCAACCAGCGGTTCACGGTGAGACCTTGGGGCGTCTTGGCGACGAAATTGGCGTCTCGATCCTGCTTCAGGAGTCTGCTGATTCGGTCAAGCGCGTCATCCCAGCCGATCCGCTGCCAGTGGTCCGCCCCGGGCGCGCGCCACTCGGGGTACTTCAAGCGGCTCTCGCTGTGGACGAAGTCAATCAGTCCGGCACCTTTCGGACACAGCGTGCCGCGATTGACCGGATGATCGGGATCGCCCTCGATGTGAAAGATACTCGGCTCAGCATTCTTGGCCCCATCGCCAAGACCGTACATTAGAATGCCGCAGGCAACGGAACAGTACGGGCAGGTATTGCGCGTCTCTGTGGCACGGGTAAGTTTGTACTCACGCACCTCCGCCAGGACTTCGCCGGGCGCAAAGCCCATGAGTGCCAAACTTGAGCCAACCAGCGATAGGCCGGAGACTTTCAAGAATTGGCGTCGCGTCAATTCAGACATGACGTCCCCCCAAGCGGTGACTAACCCCCGTTGATTCTAGGCCTGGATATTCCACATCTCAAGGGCGTGATTGCCTGCGATACATGGCGATATGGGCCGCTTGAAGCCCTGTCGCCACCTCAATCCCTGACCGTCGCGCGATGAAATTCATAGCGGAAGCGGACTCGAAATGAACCGTGGCCCGCGTCGCGCGCGCGCCACGCGGGCAGCCAACCTCGCGGGCTTCACAACCAGTAGGTCGCAGCGCAGCTCGTCCATGACGCTCTCAGCGGTGTTGCCGATAAAAAGTCGCGCCAGTGCGGATCGAGACACCGCGCCGATGACCACCAGCGCGCTCCCGGTCTTGCGCGCTGTCGCGGGGATAGCTGCGGCCGGCAAGCCGCGTATCAGGTGACGACGTGCCGCCGGAATCGTGCGCTTTTTGAGCACGTTGTTGAACCTTTGTCGGCTCTCATCTTCGGCATCCGCAAGCAAGGCCTGCCGGCGCTTGATGTCGAACGTTACCGCCGGCGGCAACGGTAGCGGCATGTAGGCATGTATGACGTGCAGGGCGCCGCGCAATGCTCGGGCCACTTGGCCGCCACAATCGAGAATCCGTTCATCGAGCGCGCTCGACTTCGCGTGCGCGTGGGTCGGATCGATGGCTGCGAGGACCGTGGGTCGGTTATACGGGTTTGAAGTCTTGACGAGCAACACCGGAATTGGACTCAACCGCAACAGCTCCCAGTCAGTATAGCCCAATATGGCGGGCAACCTGTGCCGGTCACGGCGCGGTGCGACGATCAAATCGGCCTTTATTGCGGCCGCCCGGCGCAGGATTGCTTGGTACGCCGGGTAATCCCACGCCACGGCAGTTGACACCGTCAATCCGCGCGCACGCAGCGGCATCGCCAAGCGCTCTAGGCCGTCGATCGCGACACGCCGGGTAGCGGCCTTTAGGCTCCTCAATGAGTAGCCCGGTCTGCCTAGAGTGTCGATCAGAATCGGATCATCCAGATCATGGAAAAGTTCGAGTTTTGCCTGCAATGCTTGCGCCAATTGCGCGGCCTTGTCGATGCTCGGCAATGTCCGTGCAGAGAAGTCTCTGACTGGTACGATAAGGCTACGAAACAAATGTGTACCCCAGCGAGGAGGATACGCTCGCTCGCAGTCGCGGCCCTCTTGCTTCTCGCGGCACACGATTGGAAAAAGTTGACGGCTTGATAACCATGATATCGCAGCTCAAATCGTCGAGGATTCTTTCAGCCGTATTGCCGATCAGCAAACGCTTATAGCCCGAACGTGAAATGGCGCCCATCACCACGATTGCGCTTCGACTCTTGCTCGCTGTCTCAGCGATGGCCTCGATGGGTGGCCGTGCGACCAGATATTGGCGCGAGCGAGCAACCCGGGCGGTCCGCAGAGCGCGGCTAAAGCGCAATTGCGCCGAGCGTTGTGCGGCGTTCTGCATGGCATCGAGCGTGCCAGGCTTGAGCACCTCGGACGGGACGTTCACCGGGAAGCGTGCGTACGCGTGGACCGCATGCAAACTTCCCCGCAGTGCCGCGCTGAGGGCTTTGCCGACCCGCAGAATATCCTTATCAAGCTCCACGGGCTTGTCGTGCGCCTGGCTCGGATCGAGTGCCGCCAACACAACCGGATGACGGTAAGGCCGCGGATTTTTCACCAGCAATACCGGCACCGGGCTCAGGCGCACCAACTCCCAATCGGTCAGCCGAAGCAGCCACGGCATGCGGTGTTTACCCGTGTGAACTGACGCAACGATGAGGTCGGCTTTGATTGCTTGTGCGCGTCGCACGATGGCCTCGTGGCCCGGGTAATCCCATTCGGCCGACACCGCGACCTTGATGCTGTGCGTGCGGAGTCGGTCGGCGATCGCCTCCAGACGGCGACGCGCCCCCTGCCGCAAATCCTGTTCGAGCGAATCGAGACCTTGACCGCGTACCGAGTCGGAGGCGGTGTATAGCGGGGAAATCAGCGCATGAAAGAGCTCTAACTGCGCGCCATTGGCCCGAGCGAGTTGCGCGGCCTTGAGGACCGCGGGCAACGCTTTGCCGTTCAATTCTTTTACCGCCACCAGAATTCGATGGAATTTAGTCATACCTTTCCTCAGGCGTCGAGCAGCTCCCGATGCAACGCACGCCCGTGCCCGACCGTCTAATGGATCGGCAGGGCTTGCGACGTCATGAACGTTACGCCGATCTGAGACGCGGCTCTGTACGCTAGGCCTCTCTCGAGTCGGTGTCCATTCTATCTCTTTGTGCGATACCGCACTGACACTGGCACCACGCGCGTCCAATGTTGTGTCTTCGGCCAATCGCGGCCTCACGACAGGCGAGGTTGATGCCCTGTTCCTGTACATCGTGAATCGAGGAGGAGGCGATGTCGGACACGGCTGATAAGGACGCAGCGGCGAAAGCACCCGTCGGCGCCGCCCCGGCTCGTTCATTCTTCGGTCGGAATAGAACGCTTCTGCTCATCGGGTTTCTGATATTGGTTGCCATCGCGGTTGTGTTTGAGCGCAGCAGGGTTGGCACAAAAGCGAAGCAAGATCAGGGCCGACTAGTGCTGTACGGGAATGTGGATCTGCGCCAAATCGATCTTGCCTTCAACGGCACTGAGCGCATCGCGGAGGTGCTGGTCGAGGAAGGGGCCAAGGTCGCACGCGGTCAAGTCTTGGCCCGTTTGGACACCAGTCGCCTCAACCCGCAAGCAGCGACAGTCGCGGCGATGGTGGAGGCGCAGCAAGCGACTGTCGACAAACTGCATCGCGGCAGCCGCCCGCAGGAGATCGCGCAGGCCCAGGCGAGCGTCGCTTCGGCCACAGCAGAACGGCTAAATGCCCGGCAACAATGGACGCGGCTGTCGGCGCTGACAACGCTAACCAGCGGCCGAGCGATGAGCGAGCAAGACCTCGAAAGCGCGAAAGCCGCGATGGATTCGGCGCAGGCGCGCTTGGCGGCCGCAGAGCAAGGCCTCGATCTTTCGAGAATTGGTCCGAGGAAAGAGGACATCGCCCAGGCAGAAGCACAGCTGCGCGCGAATCAGGCGCAGCTCAAACTGCTGCTCCAACAACTGGCCGATGCCGAACTCGTTTCTCCGCGTGATGCCGTGGTGCGCTCCAGGCTCTTGGAGCCCGGCGAGATGGCCTCACCGCAAAGGCCGGTCTTCAATTTGGCAATCGTGGATCCGAAATGGGTCCGAGCCTACGTGTCTGAACCCGATCTGGGAAAGATCCGTCCTGGGATGAAAGCTTCGATCAGCACCGACAGCTTTCCCGGCCATGCGCTGTCAGGTTGGGTGGGATTCATCGCGTCGGTTGCTGAATTCACGCCGAAGGCCGTCCAGACCGCGGAGTTGCGCTCGAGCCTCGTCTATGAAATCCGCGTATTTGTGCGAGACCCGGTGGATGAGATGCGTCTTGGCATGCCGGCAACAGTGCTTCTGGAGTTAGATGCGGGCGCGCGAGGCACGCCCTAGGCGAGGTGCACTGCATATGTTGTGGACAACAGTTCTCGGAAGGCTCGCAATCGCAAGCATTGCGGGCGCCAGTGGTTGCGTCGTTGGTCCGGACTACCATGCCTCGTCGATGAACCCCCCGGCCGCATGGGATTCGCCGGTTGCGGGCGGCCTGACCAACCAGGCATCAGCTCCCTCATCCTGGTGGACGTCATTCAACGACGCAGAACTTGACTCCCTGATCCAGAGTGCCGCGCATTCGAACCTCGACCTGCGAATCGCAGAAGCCAGGCTGGCGCAGGCTCGAGCGGTCCGCGGTGGCAGCGCGGCTGAGTTCGCGCCCGCGGTCAATGCCTCGGGATCGGCTGCACGCGCCAAACAGAGCCGGAACCAGCCCTTTTTCGGGGCGCTGGCGCTGCCTCCCAATTTCCCGTTCGAGTACAGCGTCTATCAAGTCGGTTTCGATGCCGCGTGGGAAATAGACCTCTTTGGCGGTAAGCGCCGCGCGCTTGAGGCCGCCACGGCGGATTGGGAAGCAGTGATCGAGGCCCGCAACCAGGCGATGCTGAGCTTGCTGGCCGAGGTCGCGCGGAATTACGTCGAGTTGCGGGGCGACCAGCGTCGCTTGCAAATCGCGCGCCGCGACCTGCATCTTCAAGAGGAAGCGTTGGAGCTGACTCGCGCACGTCTCGAAGGCGGCGTCGCAACCGAACTCGATGTCAGGAGGACGGCGGCCTTGCTCGCAGGCATGCAATCGGCGATTCCACCGCTCGAAACCGCAGAACGGGCGGCCATGTACGCGCTGGCAGTCCTGCTCGGCCGACAGCCCGGCGAACTTGTGGCCGAACTCTCCGCGCCCGGTGCGCTGCCGCCAATCCCGCCTGAGGTTCCGATCGGTCTGCCTTCCGATCTGTTGCGCCGTCGCCCAGATGTGCGTCGCGCGGAGCGAGAACTTGCGGCCGAGACCGCCCGCATTGGAGTGGCAAAATCGGACTGGTTCCCCAAAGTCTCCCTCATTGGCGCTGCCGGAGCTGAAAGCGTCAGCGTCAGCAATTGGTTTGAACCCAGCAGTCGGTTCTGGTCGATTGGCCCGAGCGTGCAATGGAATGCGCTCGACTTCGGGCGCGTGCGTGCCAAGGTTCGCGCGCAAACGGCGATGCAAGATGTGGCGCTGGCGACCTATCAGAAAACCGTACTGATATCTCTGCAAGAGGCGGAAAACGCTATTGTGGCCTACGTACAGGAGCGGGATCGGCATCGGGCGCTCGCCGATGCAGTTGCCGAGAATCGTATTTCGCTGGAATTGGCCGACGGTCTTTACAAAAACGGTCGCGTCAATTTTCTCGACGTCCTCGACGCCCGGCGATCTCTCTACCAATCCGACGACCAATTGGCATTGAGTGACCAGAGTGTCGCTCTCGATCTGATCGTGCTCTACAAAGCACTCGGTGGAGGCTGGGAGACGCTGCCGCAGGCGTCGGCGCTCGCAATCGCGGCGCCCCCGTGACGACACCGGCATTGCGGGTGGAGCATGTTAGCAAGGCCTTTCGCCGCGATACCGGCGAGACGGTGCTGGCGCTCGACGATATCTCTTTCTCCCTGCGCCGAGGCGGCCTCGCGGCCCTGGTTGGGCCAGACGGAGCCGGCAAAACCACCCTGATTCGACTGCTGACCGGGCTCATGAAGGCCGATGCCGGGGTTGTGAGTGTGCTTGCAATCGACGCAGCGCAGGATCCACAGGCCATCCAGTCGCGGATTTCGTACATGCCGCAGCAATTTGGTCTGTATGAAGATCTGACGGTCCGCGAGAACCTGGACCTGTACTCCGATATGCATGGGGTGAGCGAACCGGACCGGCGCAAGCAATACGCACGCCTGATGGCCATGACCGGTCTGGATCCATTTCAAAAACGCTTGGCCGGGCAGCTATCGGGAGGCATGAAACAAAAGCTCGGCCTGGCATGCACGCTGGTCCGGTCCCCCGAATTGTTGCTCCTCGATGAACCGACCGTTGGAGTCGATCCGCTTTCCCGGCGTGAACTGTGGGAGATCATCCGCCAACTCATCAAGGACGGCCTGACGGTGCTGCTCAGCAGCAGTGATCCCGACGAAGCCGAGGCTTGCGACTCCGTGCTCGTGCTGAATCGGGGCAAGAAACTCATCGACGCGCCGCCGACGGACGTCAGCCGGTTGGCGCTCGGTCGCACCTTCCTCGCGCGGGCGCCGGAGGGCACAAAGGCAAGGGACTTACAGGCGCGACTCTTGGCAGCGCCCGACGTCATCGATGCGGTTCCGGAGTGCGGACAGGTTCGCCTGGTCGGTCTGGCGAGCTCCAGCGGATCCGGGGGCGGCCAGTTCGCTGACGTGGTCGCCGAGCCGACGCCGGCCCGCTTCGAAGATGGATTCATGGTGCTCTTGCACCAAGCGGGAGGCGCGCATGCAGCCGACGAGAAGCCTCGTGCGTCGCAGGAAGCTGCGATTCGCGGCGCTGCCGGAGATACCGTCGTCGAGGTGCAGGATCTGGTGCGCCGCTTCGGTAAATTTGTCGCCGTCGATCGCGTGAGTTTCGTTGTCAAACGAGGCGAGATTTTTGGTCTGCTCGGTCCAAACGGCGCCGGCAAGACCACGACGTTTCGCATGCTGTGCGGACTGCTTGCGGCCTCCGGGGGCACGTTGACCGTTGCGGGTGTGGATGTGCGCCAAAATCAAGCCTCGGCGCGGCAGCACCTAGGCTATGTCGCGCAGAGGTTCTCTCTGTATGGACAACTGACGGTCGGTGAGAACTTGAATTTCTTTGCTCGCGCCTATGGCCTGGAGGGCAACAAGAAGCGCGAGCGCATTGCCTGGGCCTTGAGCGAGTTTAAACTCGAACCCTTCGCCCGCTTGCCCAGTGCGCAATTGCCCGGAGGGTTCAAGCAGCGCCTGGCCATGGCGGCCGCTCTGATGCATCGGCCGGAGCTCCTGTTCCTCGATGAGCCCACCAGCGGCGCTGATCCGTTCGCACGGCGCGAGTTCTGGCAGCGCATTACGGCGCTGGCGGCCGGCGGGGTGACGGTGGTTGTGACCACCCACTTCATGGCGGAGGCTGAATATTGCGATCGGGCTTTGATTCTTGATGACGGCAAGGTGCTCGCCCAAGGCACACCTGGGCGGCTGCGTGCTCTCGCGCCGGTCCAGGCCGGCCGAGTAGCGACGATGCAAGATGCCTTCATTGCCATTGTTGAGCAGGCGCGCACCGAAGCTGCGCGCCAGATTGCCTAAGGGTGCTCATGCAGAACTGGCTGGCGAAATGGCGGCGGATTTGGGCGCTCACCCGCAAGGAAACTCGACAAATCCTGCGCGATCCGAGCAGCATCGCCATCGGCATCGTGTTCCCGCTGATATTGATTCTATTGTTCGGGTATGGGATGTCGCTCGACGTCACCAAGGTCTCTGTTGCCGTGGTTGACGAAGATGCCACCACGGACAGCGCCGCCCTCGCGGGGGCTTTGCATATGTCGCGTTACTTCGAGGTGAAGGCGGTTCGCTCGATGGCGGATGCGACAACGATGATTCTCGATCAGAGGCTCGATGGAATCTTGCGGATTCCCGCCGATTTCAGTCGGCGTTGGCATCTGGGCAACGCGGAAGTCCAACTGCTGCTGAACGGCGCGGACGCGAACCAGGCGCGAATCATGCAAGGCTACGCCGCGGGAGCGCTGGCGCTCTGGAGCGCGCCGCAGCTCAGCGCCGCGGCCTCAGGGGGGCCGGTGATCGTTGTGAGCCGTCTGTGGTTCAATGAAGCCAACGACAGTCACTTCTTCCTGATTCCGGGTCTGATCGTCCTGGTCATGACCATCATCGGAGCGTTCCTCACCGCGATGGTGGTCGCCCGGGAGTGGGAACGGGGTACGCTCGAGGCGCTCTTCGTCACGCCAATGCGAGCAGGGGAGTTTCTGCTGAGCAAAATCCTCCCATACTTCGCGCTGGGCATGATCGGTTTCGTGCTCTGCTTGCTGGCCGGCCAATTCCTCTTCCATGTGCCGCTGCGCGGTTCACTTTTTCTGCTCTGCCTTGCCTCGATGATCTACCTTCTGGTTGCCTTAGGGATTGGTCTACTCGTATCCACCCGAGTCAAGAGTCAGTTCCTCGCCAGCCAGTTAGCGATGCTTCTCACCATCCTCCCGGCGATGATGCTGTCGGGTTTTCTCTACGATCTGCGCAGTATGCCGGCCCTCATTCGGGGCATCACCTATGCGCTGCCCGCCAGATACGCGGTGACGCTGTTGCAAACGCTATACCTAGCCGGCGACGTCGGCAGCGTGATCTGGCTGAACCTCGCGATTCTCGCGGCGATGGCCGCCGCGCTGATGCTTGCAACCCGACTCGCCACCCGTAAGCAACTAACCTGAGTCGTTCGCATGCATTCCTCGCTCCTTCGCACCCTAGCGCTCATCCAGAAAGAGTTTCTCGCGGTATTCAAGGACCCTCGCAGCCGTTTCATCATTTTTCTGCCGCCCATGCTGCAGTGTCTTATCTTCGGCTACGCAGCCAGCTTCGACCTCAACTCCGTCGCCTACGCCGTATTTGATCAGGACCACAGCAGCGCCTCCGCGGCTTTGCTCGCTCGCTTGGATGGCTCAACAATCTTTCAGCGCCAAGCCACCTTGAGCCGCGCCGCAGACATTGCCGCCTGGATCGACAGCGGCCGAGTGCTCCTGGCCATCCAAATTGATCAAGATTTCGAGCGTGACTTGCTCGCCGGCCAGCCCGCACCGCTCGAAGTGGTCGCCGACGGCCGCAATTCCAACACCGCCGGCACCGCGCTCGGCTATCTCAATAGCCTAGTCGAGGACTTCAACGGCGACTGGCGCTCCAACCATGCTCAAACCAGTTCAGGCGTTCGGCTCATCACTCGCTCCTGGTACAACCCGAATCTCGATTCGCGATGGGGCATGATCCCGAGCTTGATCGGCACGCTGACGCTGATGGGCACGATGATGTTGACGGCATTGTCCGTGGCTCGCGAGCGCGAACAGGGGACATTCGATCAGCTGCTGGTAACGCCTTATCGCCCGTCGGAAATCATGGCGGGAAAGGCTATCCCCAACGTTGTCATCGGCTTGAGTCAAGCGACAACGATATTGTTGATCGCGCAGTTTTGGTTTCGCATTCCCTTCGCCGGGTCTTATATTGTGCTGTATGCCGGGCTCACGCTGTTTCTGATGGCCGCCGTCGGTCTCGGCCTTTTTGTCTCCTCGATCGCCAAGACCATGCAGCAGGCGATGTTGTACGCGTTCATCCTGGTGATGCCGTTCGCGCTGCTGTCCGGATTGACGACGCCATTCAGCAGTATGCCGGACGTCCTGCAAAGCGCCATGATCATCAATCCTCTGCGCTACGCCCTCGATCTCACCAAACGGGTCTATCTGGAAGGCGCGGGCTTTGCCAATCTGCTCTCCGATTTCTTCCCGCTCGCCATCATCGGGTCGGTAACGCTGTGCGGTGCTGCGTGGCTGTTCAGGCGGCGGTTAAGCTAAGCCTACTGGTC